>NZ_CAGKLC010000030.1:0-27500 GCF_903469665.1 Flavobacterium sp. UGB4466
ATACTCACCAGAGTACCTGCAACCAATGTACCATCCGTTTTACGAATAACCGATTGGTAGCTCATTTTTTGCGGAGCCTGGGCAAATAAAAAGGTAAAAGAACTTAATAATAGTAATGCTAGAGTAATTTTCTTCATATATTTTTCTTGATTTTAGAATGTTAATCTTTTATGATCTTACTGTATTTATCGGATATTCTTCCAAGAACCTAAATTTATTAGAAACCTAAATAAAAAGAATTCCAATAAACTAGTCCGTAGTAACTGAATTACCTGCATTTATTAAAGCTGCTTTATCGATAAGTCCTTGACCAGTAGGAGGAGCTAGTGGATTTTGTCCTTGTAATTGAATCGATTTTCCTAAAGCAGGTAAAACATCTTTTAGTTTACTTAACAACGAATTAACCTGAGAACTTGGTAATGCATTATCACCAAATCCAATTTGCTTACCAGTAGTAAGAGATAACGTAGGTATATTAATCGTATTCAAGCTCGAATTAGAGGTAATATACAAACTATTAATTTGGGTTAGTAGTGGAAAAGAGACTGACGCTAAAGACTTATTATCGTATATCGTAGCCTGATCATCTCCTAATATTACGTTTAATACTGGAAATACAATTGAACTCAATTTTTCGTTATATCTTATATTAAATTCATCCTGAACTACACTAAGATTGTCAAACTTTACAGCAACTAGTTTAGAATTAAAACTTATATCAAGATAAAATATTCTTTTTAATACGCTCAAATCTAAAGTTGTCAGGTTTGTGGTACGAGTCACATAAATCTTCTCTGTGTGAGGCCCAAACTCAGCCAGTATTTGTGCCGCCGCCTCTGCATCTGTGACATCTCCCGTTATAAAAATAGTTGTTTTTCCTTTATTTTCACTACTTCCCGCATACAAGGCGTAGGGTACACTTAAAAGCTGACTGGTACCACTAATGGTGTAGTTACTTCCTCCTTTTGGATCGATTTCAGTTTTGATAAAGTGTGATCCGGCTCCCCAATTTATTCCGGAAAAAGTTCCGGTAACGGGTGTTCCTCCACCGATTTCTATAGTAGCCAATCCATTGCTGTTTGTTGTGGTGGTTTGTGTTTCTACATAAGAAGCTGTACCAGTTGCTGAGCCAGCCAGGATACTCGTTTTAATACTTACTAAAGTACCTGCAACCAACGTCCCATCCGTTTTTCGAACAACCGATTGGTAGTTCATTTTTTGCGGAGCCTGCGCAAACAAAAAGGTAAAAGAGCTCAATAATAGTAAGGCAAGAGTAATTTTTTTCATATATTTTTCTTGATTTTAGAATGATAATCTTTTATAATATTACTGTATTTATTGGATATTCTTCCAAGAACCTAAATTTACTAGAAACCTAAACAAAAAGAATTCCAACAAACTAATCCGTAGTAACTGAATTACCTGCATTAATTAAAGCTGCTTTATTAATAAGTCCTTGTCCAGTAGGAGGAGCAGGTGGATTTTGTCCGCTTAATTCAATACTTTTGTTTGAAGCAGGCAAAACATTTAATAGTTTACTTAATAGTGAATTAACCTGAGAGCTTGAAAGTGCACAACCTCTAAATTGAAGGGACCCAAATCCATCAGCTAATGAAACTAAAGAAGATAGATCTACAGAACTAAGAACTGGATTATAATTTGCATAAAGGAGCTTCATTTTAGCCAACACAGGAAAAGAAAGAGATGCTAATGATACATTGCCCATTATTTCAAAATCACTTCCACCACGTATCACTTTCAAAGCCGGAAATGACAGAGATGCCAATTTTGGATTATTATAAATATATATCGAATTATTAATTTCACTAAGATTACTAAAATTTACAGAAACCAATTTCAAATTATCATTTATTTTTAAATCTATTACTTTTTCTACCGCACTTAAATCCAAAGTTGTCAAATTTGTTGTACCAACAATGTAAACATTTTCTGTTTCAGGTCCAAATTCAGCTTTAATCTGTGCCACAGCTTCCGCATCCGTAATATCTCCACCTATAAAAATAGTCGTTTTTCCTCTACTTTGACTGCTTCCCGCATACAACGCATAAGGTACACTTAACAACTGACTTGTACCACTAATAGTGTAATTACTACCTCCTGTTGGATCGATTTCGGTCTTGATAAAATGGGATCCCACACCCCAATTTATTTCTGCAAAAGTTCCGGTAACAGCTGTCCCTCCACCTATTTCTATAGTGGCTAATCCATTGCTGTTTGTTGTGGTGGTTTGGGTTTCCACATAAGAAGCAGTGCCACTTGTTGATCCTAATAATATACTGGTTTTGATACTCACTAAGGTACCTGCAACCAATGTCCCATCCGTTTTTCGAACAACCGATTGGTAGTTCATTTTTTGCGGAGCCTGCGCAAACAAAAAGGTAAAAGAACTTAATAATAGTAATACGAGAGTAATTTTCTTCATGTATTTTTCTGCTGTTATAATTTTATTTTTTGATGATTTTAAAAGTTTTTATCGTCTTGCCTTCTTTACTTACTGCCAGAAAATAAATCCCATAGTTTAATTGCTGCATGGGTACACTTGTTTCGGAGCCTGTAATTTTTAAATTTTCGGATACGATTTTTCCTGTCGTATCAAAAAGCCTGCAAGACAAATCATTCCATTCTTCTTTGGTAATGACTAAAGTAAGCACATCAACAGCAGGGTTTGGATAAGCAGTCATGACAAGGTCAATACCTTTAAATTCATCATTACCCAAAGTAATTACCTCATAAGGCTGTTGAACACCTTGCAAAACGGAACCATTATCACCGGTCAAACTCACATAAGCGATCTGTCCAACCGAATAACTAGAACTGCCCCCGCTTCCGGTTGCATTTCCTCCTGCAACTACTACATTTTGTTGAGAATAACCATTGGTTACAAATAAAACAGCGGTAATAAATAAAATTGAAAAAGTGCGTTGATTTTCTTTCATATAATTGTTTTACTGATTAGTCATTCAAATATAGAATAATTATTATACAGAATATTATTACCAAGAAACGATTGTGTAAAAAAAAAAACACCAGCATTTCTGCTGGTGTTTCCCATACTTCACAATTAACTGAAAAATCATTCTTCCTTATGTGTTTGATTTCTAAAAACCAATTGTCCGTCAAAAGCGTCTAACAGGATGATACTGTCTGTTGTAATTTTTCCTGCCAGAATTTCTTTTGACAGCTGATTTAGTACTTCTCTCTGAACGACTCGTTTTACAGGTCTCGCACCAAACTGAGGATCATAACCTTTGTCCGATAAGTACGCAATAGCTTCCGGAGTGGCATCCATTGTAATACCTTGCAGGGCCAGCATTTTTGTAACACTCTTCAGTTGCAAACCTACAATTCTGGAAATATTATCTACGGTTAAAGGTGTAAACATCACGATCTCGTCGATACGGTTGATAAATTCCGGGCGAACGGTTTGTTTCAGTAATCCTAAAACTTCAACCTTTGCCGATTCAGTAGCCGATTCAATACTTCCTTTTAAGTTTTCAAACTTATCCTGTATAATCTGACTTCCCATATTAGAAGTCATAATAATAATGGTGTTTTTAAAATCAGCCAGACGTCCTTTGTTATCCGTCAAACGACCTTCGTCTAAAACCTGAAGCAGGATGTTAAACGTGTCCGGATGCGCTTTTTCGATCTCATCTAACAGAATAACAGAATATGGTTTTCTACGAACCGCTTCAGTCAGCTGACCACCTTCATCATACCCCACATACCCAGGAGGCGCACCTACCAAACGGCTCACACTATGACGTTCCTGATATTCACTCATATCGATACGGGTCATGGCATTTTCGTCATCAAAAAGATACTCCGCCAAAGCTTTAGCCAACTCCGTTTTACCCACTCCGGTAGTTCCTAAAAACAAGAACGTTCCAACGGGTTTTTTCAAATCCTGCAAACCGGCACGGCTTCTGCGTACAGCATCACTCACCGCTTCAATTGCCTCTTCCTGACCTACCACACGTTTGTGCAATTCGTCTTCCAAATGCAATAATTTTTCTCTTTCGGTCTGAAGCATTTTCATCACCGGAATTCCGGTCCATTTTGCAACCACTTCAGCAATATCTTCACGGGTTACTTCTTCTTTAATCAAAGAATTACCAGATTGAAACTCCAGCAATTGCTTTTGTAACAGCTCCTGACGTTCCTGCGCTTCTTTTATTTTACCATAACGAATTTCGGCTACTTTTCCATAATCACCATCACGTTCCGCACGTTCCGCTTCGTATTTAAATCCCTCTATTTCGAGTTTTACCGCCTGAATTCCGTCTACAATATCTTTTTCTGATTTCCATCTAGCATAGATCTCATTACGCTCTTCTTTTAAGTTCGCGAGATCCATACCCAGGATTTTCAGTTTGCTTTCTTCTTTTTCACGCTTAATGGCTTCAATTTCAATCTCCAGCTGCATGATTTTACGATCCAATACATCCAGTTCTTCAGGTTTTGAATTGATTTCCATACGCAGTTTCGAAGCGGCTTCATCCATCAAATCGATAGCTTTGTCCGGCAAAAAACGATTGGTAATGTAGCGCTGTGACAATTCTACCGCAGCGATAATGGCCTCATCTTTAATCTGAACTTTATGGTGCGTTTCATACTTTTCTTTAATTCCACGTAAGATCGAAATCGCACTTTCTGTGTCCGGCTCATCAATTAAGATTTTTTGGAAACGACGTTCCAGCGCTTTATCTTTTTCAAAATACTTTTGATATTCATCCAAAGTTGTTGCTCCGATTGCTCTTAATTCACCACGAGCCAAAGCCGGTTTCAGAATATTAGCTGCATCCATCGCGCCTTCTCCTCCACCTGCACCTACAAGCGTGTGAATTTCATCAATGAACAAAACAATATCTCCATCGGCAGAAGTAACTTCTTTTACTACTGCTTTTAAACGTTCTTCGAATTCACCTTTAAACTTTGCACCGGCAATTAATGCTCCCATATCCAAGGAGAAAACGATTTTATCTTTTAAGTTTTCCGGCACGTCACCATCTACAATTCGGTGCGCCAGTCCCTCTGCGATAGCCGTTTTACCAACTCCCGGTTCTCCGATTAACATTGGGTTGTTTTTGGTTCTTCGTGTTAAAATCTGTAATACACGACGGATTTCCTCGTCACGTCCGATGACAGGATCAAGTTTTCCGGTACGAGCCAGTTCGTTTAAATTTTTAGCGTATTTGTTTAATGAATTGTACGTTTCTTCAGCTGAAGCCGATGTTACTCGTTCTCCTTTTCGAAGTTCTTCAATGGCAGCCTTAAGCCCTTTTCCAGTAACGCCCTGATCTTTTAAAATCTGTGAAACTTTGCTTTTAGAATCAAAAATTGCTAAAATTAAATGTTCGATAGAAACGTATTCATCGTTCATTTTTTGGGCAATAATTTCTGCTTCATTCAATGCTTTGTTTGCGTCTCTGGAAAGTAATATATCACCTCCCGAAACTTTTGGAAAGCTTGCAATAGTGCTGTCTAATATTTGTAAAAACAGCGGTACATTTACGTTTAGTTTTTTCAAAATAAACGGAGCAACATTTTCATCTACTTCAAAAATAGCTCTAAAAATGTGTTCATTTTCAATCTGTTGTTGTCCGTTGCGTTGCGCCAGTTGCTGCGACAACTGTATAGCCTCCTGCGACTTTATTGTAAATTTATTTATATTCATATGTATAGGATTTAGGATTGATTATTAGTGATATTGTTCGATGTACTTAAAATTACAATTTATTGGATTAAATTTTTAACTTTAAATATTCTAACTTTGCTCAAGAACATTCAAATTATATTCCATACTAAAAATACAGACAAAATGTCGCTTAAAATTGATTTTTAATCTATTTTTAACGTCAAAAAGTCATAAAACAAGTCAAATATGAGTTTTTTAAATTCAATCTTCGGAAATTCAGAGTCAGCAGACACTCCAAAAAGCAATGTAAATTGGACTCAATTAACCGATGTTGCCCAATTAATGGAAATCGAAGCGATATCCAACGAAAAACCGGTAGTCATTTTTAAACACAGTACAAGATGCAGTATTAGCCGTATGGCTTTGAAGCAATTCGAACGTGAATATGCTCTAGAAGATACTGTAGGTGCTTATTTTTTGGATTTAATAGCGTATCGTGATGTCTCAAACGAAATTGCATCGCGATTCAGTGTCTACCACGAATCTCCACAATTAATCCTGATCAGAAACGGGAAGGCTGTTTATGATGTTTCTCACAGCGATATTGATGCAGAAGCATTAAAAAATAAAATCTAGATTTTTTTTGTAAAATGCGAGATGTGAAATGTTACTAGGATAGTTCCACATCTCACATTTCACATATAACATCTCACATTTAACTTAAAAAGTTCCTTCTGAGCCTCCTCCACTGAAACCGCCACCTCCAAAATCCATTGGAGAGTCTTCTGGCTTCGTTTCGGGTTTTACTCCAAATGCCGAAGCAACAATTAAGGTTTCCATATTTAAAAATGGGTTTGACGAATTCAATCGATCCGGTTTAAATGTTAGACCACTTTCTTTGTCTTTAAGTTTCTTTATTGAAAAATAAGCTATTGCAAACAAAACTATCCCGCCAATTGTCAGCGCAATTTCTATTGGTAAAACCGAATAATAAAACCGAATGGTATAAATTGAAAAGCCTACCGCTAAAAAACTAATCCAAAGTAAAATTCGATCCTTAGTTTTCAAAGCCTGAACCAAATACACAAGAGGCACGATCAAGGTAAAACCATAAAAGAAAAAAGCAAATGGTATGTCCTTCCCTATAACAATTGGATTATCCATAAAAGCCACCGAAAGTTCCCTAACGACTAAATAATTACAAGAAAGATAAAACAATATCAGACAAAAACTATTGGCAAACAGAAGCCCATTATAGTGATAGGTTTCGGTTAGTTTTTGAATATTCTTCTTAGTAAAAAAGTAAAATCCTGCCGAAAACAATAGCGTTACAAAGGGTAAAATCATTTTTCCAATTTCTCCCAGTTCTAATAGCCCAAAGAATAAAATAGCAGCCGAAGCCATACAAAACACCAATAATGCCGGCAAATTCAAATATCTTCTATAAAGCAAAAAGGATTTAAATGCCACAAAAATGGCAATTATGAGCTCGTATCCTTCGGTAGTGATTGCCACCGCAATTCCTAAATTCAAAATTGATCCTAAAACAAAAGCATCGTCTAAACCGTGTCGGTAATATTTCAGATTAGCCAAAAGTTCGGCTCCAACAAAACCAACCAAAGCAAAAATGTAACAGCAGATACTGAAAAAGAATTGCTCTCCGCTAAGTCCTAATAATGAAATGGCTCCGCAAATGGAGAGATACAACAATGATCCCAGCAGAAAAAATCCCAGTCGAACCAAAATATTGTTTTGCATTCTAAAAGCAGTCAACTCACTTTTAATTCTATCTTTCTGATTTTTATCTATAAAACCAGCTGAATACAGAGAAGCTGCTTCTTCTATTAAAGTTAAATCATCTAATTCCTCTTTATCGTATGCTGTCATGCTGCAATTTCTTTATTGAATTTCTTAATTAATTTAATGAATAGTATGATTGAACCTATAAAATATAAAGGAAGTATTAAAATAAATAATTCCCAGATATCAGAAAAATTAATACTCTCAAAAACTCTAAACACGAATATATTGAGACCTATATAAGCATAAATAATCATAAAAACATACAATGAAATGGCTTTAAGCTTGTAACTTGCTTTATAAAAATAATACGTTGACGCAGCCAAAACAATTGCAAAAAGCACCCAAATACCATCCGTATAAGAATCCGTCAGGTTATGAATTAATGCAATACTGGCAATGTGCAAGGCAAAAGTGTGATAAATGATATTGAAATGCGTTTTTAACTGAATTCTGGAGCTGTAAACGGTCCATAAAAGAAGTAAAACAGCCAATAAAATTGCCGAATAACTTAAACTTGGATCCTGGTAGAAATTACTGTTATTGACCAAATCCTGTGGTGTAACAGAAAGTCCGACATAAGCTGCCAAACCAGTAATCGCGATTGTCAAAACGCTTTTATTATCGAAATAATACGCACAAAAGAAACTTACCAGGGTTGGAATTAAAGTTGCCAGTCCGTAATGCGTTCCGAAGGTTTGGTACTGGAACTGTAAATACCCAATAAAAATACAAGTAAGTATAGTAGCGGCCAAAACCAAGTATTCTAAAACCGGATGCTCAAAGGTAGTTTCTGTTTTTTGAAATCCTCTGGCATTTTTAAAACAGAAGTAAAAACAAACTCCAATAACAATCAACAACAACGAAAGAATTGCAATATGACCTATTGAATCAATATTTTTATAAATTAATATTCCGATTCCTGAAGTAAACAACAATACGGACAAGTACAGGGCTAATTTAAGTTCTGCATTTAGCGAAAAAATATTCAATCCGCGATAGGACGTAATTTCCTCATACTTATTTTTACTCAATAATCCCCTCTCCCAAAGGCCTTTGGTGGCCTGATCATCAAACTTATTCATACTTTACTTTTCAAACTAAAAATCAAAAATAAACTTTTTTTATCAAGAACAATCATAGTAAGTAAAAAAAAACCTACTAAAGTCAGTAGTTCAAACGCAAAACCCGAGTACTTTTAAACTGTAATAATCAAAAAAACCGATTCGCATCAGATACAAATCGGTTTTTTTTTGATTGGTTCGCTTCCTTTATAAAGCTGCTTTCATTTTATCTTTAATAGCATTCAGGCATAAATTGTTGATACTGCCTTCATGGGTGTGTTTTGTTTCTTTAGGCGATTGGTAGGTTCCGGCTTCCAATTGTTCTGCAACTTCTTTGTACGCGTCTCTGAAAGGTATACCAGCTACTACCATTTCGTTTAAAGTATCTACTGTAAACAAATAATCGTATTTTTTATCTTTCAGTATGTTATCTTTTACGCTAATATCTTTTACAGAAAAAATAGCAATATCCAGACAGGCTTTTAAGTTTTGAATCGCAGGAAACAAACCTTCTTTTAAAAGCTGAAAGTCTCTGTGGTAACCACTCGGTAAATTATTGGTGATTAAAGTTATTTCGTAAGGAAGTGACTGAATCTTATTGCATTTTCCTCTGATCAATTCGAAAACATCCGGGTTTTTCTTGTGAGGCATAATACTGGAACCTGTTGTAAGATGCGATGGCAAACTTATAAAATCAAAGTTCTGGCTCATATACAAACAAACGTCCATGGCAAATTTTGACAAGGTTGCAGCGACACTGCTCATAGCAAAAGCTACCGTTTTCTCTGCTTTTCCACGGCTCATTTGAGCAGCAACGGCATTGAATTTTAAGGTTTCAAATCCTAATTCCTGAGTGGTAAAAGTTCTGTTGATTGGGAACGAGCTTCCATATCCTGCAGCAGATCCCAGCGGATTCTGGTCGACTACTTTCGAGGCTGCATTTAACATGGTGATATCATCAATTAAGCTTTCGGCGTAGGCTGAAAACCACATTCCAAAAGACGATGGCATCGCAATCTGCAAATGTGTATATCCGGGTAACAAAACATTCTGATGTTTCTCTGCTGATTCCATCAACAAATCAAAAAGTGTTTTTACCTGTTCTTTTATTGCTTTTAACTCGTCTTTTAAATACAAATGAACATCTACCAAAACCTGATCATTACGGGAACGCGCTGTGTGAATTTTTTTTCCGGCGTCTCCCAGTTTTACAGTGAGTAAATACTCTATTTTGGAGTGTACGTCTTCAAAACTGTTTTCTATTTCGAAATTTCCAACAGCAACATCAGCAATAATCTCATTTAACGCGTCCACTAAAGAAGTGGTTTCTTCCTGAGTTAACAAACCAATTTGCCCGAGCATTTTGGCATGAGCGATTGAACCTAAAGCATCATATTTTGCTAAAACTAAATCCAGTTCACGATCGTTTCCTACAGTGAATTGTTCGATTTGTTTATCTGTTGGTATTCCTTTTTCCCAAAGTTTCATAACTTAGATTTTTAGACTTCTTAGATCGTTAGACTACTTCGATTTTTAGATCTTAATTTTCTAATTTATTCCAATGTTGTCGTTTATATTGTTGGTGTTTTTAGCCCCGATAGCAGTGGAAATCCTTTTACTTTTTTTTCTTTAAAAAAATAAAAGCTTACTTCACTTAATTCTCATTTTAATCGGAGTTCAGTGAACTTCGTTTGGAACGGATAACGGGAAATAGCTCCTAATTAATATTATAATTTAAAGAAACCAGTTAGTATTTTGATATACAAATCGATTCCTTCTTCAATTTCGTTTACAAAAATAAATTCATCTGCTGAATGTGAACGCAGGGTTTCACCAGGTCCTAGTTTTAAAGACTGGCAACTCAAAACGGACTGATCTGAAAGTGTAGGCGAACCATACGTAGTTCTTCCTAAAGCGATTCCGGCTTGTACCAAACCATGTGCAACCGGAATTGATGAAGCATTCAGATGCATTGATCTTGGCATTACTTCGGCGTTTACATTGGCTTTTACTACTTCCAAAATTTCGGTATTGGAATAACAATCAGTCACACGAATATCGACCACTAAATCACATTCTGACGGTACTACATTGTGCTGTTTTCCTGCACTGATTTGTGTTACGGTCATTTTTACAGGTCCTAGAACCTCTGAAATTTTATCGAATTTATAATTTTTAAACCATTCCATTACGGGAATTGATTTATAAATAGCATTATCGTCATTTTGATGTGCAGCATGACTCGCAGTTCCTTTGACTTTTACATCTAAAACTAACAATCCTTTTTCGGCAACTGCTAACTGCATTAAAGTAGGTTCACCTACAATAGCGCAATCTAATTGGGGTAAGTGCTTTAAAACGCTGTTTAAACCATTCTTTCCGCTGCTTTCTTCTTCGGCAGAAGCTACGATAACGATATTATGCGATAAGTTCTGGTTTTCGTAGAAGTGTACAAATGTTGCCAGCAACGAAACCAGACAGCCTCCGGCATCATTACTTCCTAATCCAAATAATTTCCCATCCTTTTCGATGGCTTTAAACGGATCGTTAGTATAAGCCTGATTAGGTTTTACGGTATCGTGGTGTGAGTTTAATAAAAGTGTTGGTTTATTTTCATCGAAATATTTGTTGAAAGCCCACACATTATTGTTTTCTCTTTGAAAAGGAATTTCGTTTTGATTGAACCAATTTTCGATTAAAAGGGCTGTTTGGTCTTCTTCACTTGAAAAGGAAGGGGTCTCGATAAGACTTTTTAATAAATTAATTGCTTCTTTAGTAAGCGTTTCTATGTTTTTCATTTTTATTAGGTACTGAGGCACTAAGATTCTGAGGTTATAAGACTGCAAAAGTCTTGGTTTCTTAGGAACTTAGCAACTTTTTCTTTTATAACGTAATCGTTGTATGTGGAATCTCTGAATTTTGAAGCATTTTGTGGTGTCCAATTTTAATTTGCTGTACTCCTCTTGACAAACTATTGAAGCAATTATCTAATTTTGGAATCATTCCGGAATGGATTACTTTTTCTTCTTTAAGTTTGTTGTATAAGGCTTCGTTGATTTCGGTTATTACTGATGTATCGTCTTCTGAATCCTGCAAAACGCCTTGCTTTTCAAAACAATAGGTCAATGTAACCTCAAAAACTTCAGACAAAGCAATGGACAACTCACTTGCAATGGTATCGGCATTGGTGTTTAACAATTGTCCGTTTTTGTCATGTGTGATGGCACAGAAAACAGGAACAATTCCGTTTTCTAATAACGTAGCCAATAACTTGGTATTAACTTGTTTTACATCTCCCACAAAACCATAATCAATTGTAGGATGATTTCGTTTTACAGACTGGATTAAATTTCCGTCGGCTCCTGAAAATCCGATCGCATTATTGTCTTTTGCCTGCAATTGTGCTACAATATGTTTGTTGATTTGGCCTGCGTAAATCATGACTACAACATCAAGCATTGCGGCATCTGTAATTCGACGCCCCTCAATCATTTGTGGTACCAATCCAATACTTTGAGCCATTTTTGTAGCCGATTTTCCTCCACCGTGAACTAATACTTTATGACCTTCTATTTTAGAAAAATCAGTTAAGAATTGCTCTAACTCCGTTGGATTATCGATGATGTTTCCACCTATTTTTATTATTGTAACTTTTTCCATGAGGTTCTAAGTTGCTAAGGTTCTAAGGGACTATGTTTTTTGTTCGGCCGTTTCTTAGCATCTTAGAAACTCAGAACCTTAGTACCTCAAAAAATTATAATTTCTTCAAAATCTTCTGTAAAACTAACTGTGCTGAATACGTTCTATTATTGGCTTGCTGAATTACAATTGAATTCTTACCGTCAAGCACTTCATCGCTTACAATAACGTTACGACGAACAGGAAGACAATGCATGAATTTCCCATTGTTAGTTAAAGCCATTTTCTCGGCCGTAACAGTCCAGTTTGGATCTGTATTGGTTACTTTTCCGTAATCGTTAAAATTGCTCCAGTTTTTTACGTATACGAAATCGGCATTCTCAAACGCTTTGTCTTGATCGTGTTCTATTTTACAGTCTTTTGTGATTTCGGGGCTAAGTTCGTAACCTTCGGGGTGTGTGATTACAAAATCCATATCTTTTTGCATTTGCATCATTTCTACGAATGAATTGGCAACAGCCTGTGGCAAAGCTTTCGGGTGAGGCGCCCAGGAAAGTACTACCTTGGGTTTATGCTTGGTTTTGTATTCTTCCATGGTAATAGCATCCGCCAAAGACTGCATCGGATGACGAACAGCACTTTCCATATTAACTATGGGTACGGTTGCATGTTTCAAAAACCCTGAAATTACTGTTTCAGCATAATCTTTTTCTTTGTCTGCCAGACCTGCGAAAGCACGAATGGCAATAATATCGCAATACTGAGACACTACTTCTGCAGCTTCTTTAATGTGCTCTGACGCACCGGAATCCATAATGGCTCCGTCTTCGAATTCTAACGTCCAGCCTTCGTTGGTAAAATTCATCACCATAACATTCATCCCTAAGTTTAGAGCTGCCTTCTGAGTGCTCAAACGCGTTCTTAAACTTGGATTGAAAAATAACATCCCTAAGGTTTTATTCTTCCCTAAGGCCTGATTTTTAAGCGGGTTCTTTTTAATTTTTAACGCCCCTTTTACCCATTTTGATAAGGAGTCGATATCTTGTATTGAAATGTAATTCATTGTTTTTTCTTTTTAATTTAGATAATGTGATAATTAGAAAATTGGATAATTGTGTATTATCTAATTAACTAATTTTCTAATTGACTCATTAGATTATTTTAGTAAAAGGTATCTCATCCTTTAAAGCCTTTAAAATAAAATTATCATCTAGTCCATTTACGATCCAGGTTTCAATATTGGCTGCTTTTGCAATTGCGGCAGCTTCTATCTTCGACTGCATCCCTCCTGTTCCATGTGATGATTTTGATTCTCCAATTTCTTTTTCCAATATTTTTAAATCCTGTACCAATTTGATCGTTTTCGGAATTTCATCGTGAATAGAATCTTTGGTATAAATCCCATTTGTATTGGTAGCAATAATCAGAATATCAACATTTAAAAGAACGGCTGTCAGTGCTGCCAATTTATCGTTGTCTCCAAACCGAATCTCATCTGTGGCAACCGTATCATTTTCATTAATAATCGGAATGTAATTGTTTTCTACCAAAACGTTTATGGTATTGACAATATTGACTTTAGACTGCTCTTTCTCGAAATCAGAATAAGACAATAAACACTGCGAAGTCAACAAACCTAAATCGCTGAAATTCTCATGAAAAATCCGCATCAAATGGGGTTGGCCAATTGAAGCTAACGCTTGTTTCACTACAATTTCTTTTCCTTTACTTTCGAGCTTTACAAATTGCTTTGCCGCTGCAATTGCTCCGGAACTCACAATTACAAACTCGTATTCTTTGTTTAAAGCTGCAATCTGCATTCCGAGGTCTTCAATCTTTCCCCGTGAAATATGATTGGTTTCTTTGGTTAAAGTATTACTTCCAATTTTTAATAAAATCCGCTTTTTTGACATGCTGTATTTTTTTTACCGCAAAGTGCGCAAAGTTTTTTTATGCTGTTTGTGTTTACAAACGCAAAGTTCGCAAAGCTTTGTTTTTGATAAATTCCAATAATTTAAAGTCTAATATTCTAAGAAGTCTAACAATCTAATTTTCTAATTATCTAATTGCCTCAATTACCTAATTTGCCCTTCTCCATACACGTACCATTTATTGGTTACGAGATGCTGAAGTCCGATAGGACCCCGCTGATGCAATTTATCAGTACTTATCGCTAATTCTCCTCCCAGGCCAAACTGACCTCCATCTGTAAAACGTGTTGAGGCATTTTGATAAACGGCTGCAGTATCCACGGCATCCATAAATTCCTGTGCTGCCTTATCGTCTCTTGTAATAATTACTGCCGAGTGTCCTCCACAATATTTATTTATTTTTTCGATTGCCTTTTCTTCAGAATCAATGCTTCCGATTACTATTTTATAATCCAGAAATTCCTCGTACCAAATATCTTCGCTTTGAAGTGTTTCTGTATCTTCAAAACTTTTTAGCGACTCATCAACAATTACTTCTACTTTATACTGTTTTAATTCTTCGATTAAAATAGCTGCAAATCCTTCAAAATTGGGTAGTTTCGAATCTATTAAAACCTTATCGACTGCGTTACAGGCTGAAATTTTAGAGGTTTTGGCATTTATAATGATTTTCAAAGCCAAATCTGTATCTGCTTTTTCATGAACGTAAACAAAGTTATTTCCTCGTCCGCTTACAATAACCGGGCAAGTGGCATGTGCTTTTACAAACTCAATTAACTTTTCTCCTCCTCTTGGAACAATTAAATCTACTTTTTGAGTTGGTTTTTCTAAAAAGGTCTGAGTCTCTGCGCGATTAAAATTCAAATATTCCACCCAGTCCTTCGAAACTCCATTTCTCTCTAAAGCCTGATGCCATAGACTCACAATTTTCAAATTCGATTTTAAAGCTTCTTTTCCTCCTTTCAATAAAATCTTATTTCCTGATTTAAAAGCTATTCCCCCGGCTTCGATTGTAACATCGGGGCGGGATTCGTAAATGATTAAAATCGTCCCGAAAGCGGCCGTTTTGTTAATCACTTTTATGCCATTATCATGAATAAAATGAAAACGTTCAACTCCAACCGGATCTTCTTGTGAAGCCAGTTGATTGAGTGATACAATCATTTCATCCACTTTTTTATCATCTACCTTTAAACGCTCTTCCATTGCTAAGTCTGAGCCGTCATAATCAGCAAGATCTTCCTGATTGGTTAAGATAATCTGGTTCCGCTCCTGCTCGACCAGCTGCGCCATAGCACGCAAAACCAGATTACGTTTTTCAATTGATAATGGGTTCATTTTTTTGGTTTAATTGGTTAGTTGTTAATTCATGTAATCGATTAATCAAATCAACGATTAAACAAATTAACAGTATATGGTTAAACTTTAATTTTTAAGTTCTTCCAAACTCTCTTTTAAAGCTTTTACAAACGTATCAATGTCTGCTTTTTTTACGGTAAGCGGCGGTAAAATTCTAAGTAGATTTTTGTTGTTGGCACTTCCTGTAAAAATGTGTTTTTCGATGATTAGTTTTTTCCTTAAAGCTGCTACATCAAAATCAAATTCTACTCCAAGCATCAAACCTTTTCCTTTTACTTTTTTAATTCCTTCAACTTCTTTAATTTTTTCTAAGAAATAAGCTGAAACTTCGTTTACATTCTTCTGCAACTCCAGTTTTTCAATTACATCCAGCACCGCAATTCCTGCAGCACATGATAAATGACTACCTCCAAAAGTGGTTCCCAACAATCCGAAACTTGCTTCAAATTTTGGAGAGATTAAAATAGCTCCAACGGGAAAACCATTCCCCATTCCTTTGGCAACCGAAATAATGTCAGCATTAATTCCGTGATGTTGGAAGGCGAAAAATTTCCCACTTCTTCCATATCCTGACTGCACTTCGTCTAAAATCAGAACCACATCATGCTTTTTACAGACTTTTTCCAAAGCCTGAAAAAATTCGGTTGTTCCCTCGTCTAAACCTCCTACTCCTTGAATTCCTTCTATAATTACTGCTGTAACATCACCTTTTGCAAGTTCTGCCTCAACTAATTCGATTTGATTTAGGGGTAAAAAAGTAACTTCCTGTTGCGCATTTATTGGCGCAACAATTTTTTTATTATCAGTAACCGCAACTGCTGCAGAGGTTCTCCCGTGAAAAGAATTATCAAAAGCTACAACTCTTGATTTTCCGTTATGAAAAGAAGCTAATTTTAATGCATTTTCGTTGGCTTCAGCACCAGAACTGCATAAAAACAATTCATAATCTTCTAATCCGGAAAGCTTTCCTAATTTCTGAGCCAGCTCTACCTGTAATGGATTCTGAATCGCGTTGGAATAAAACCCTAACTGATCCAATTGGTTCTTTAATTTAGTTACGTAATCCGGTTGTGTATGGCCAATCGAAATTACACCATGTCCGCTGTACAAATCTAAGTATTCTACTCCTTTGTCATCTACAATTGTACAATCTATAGCTTTAACCGGAGTGATGTCGTATAATGGGTAAACGTTGAATAAGTTCATTTGTTTTTGTTTAATTGTTTAATCGTTGATTTGTTTAATCGATTAACCGAATTAACGATTAACCGCTTAACCAACAATTTAAAATCCGCTTGGTTTCAATTTTAAACCGGTGGTTTCTTCTAATCCGAACATTAAATTCATGTTTTGAATGGCTTGTCCTGAAGCACCTTTGGTTAAATTATCAATAATTGAAGTGATCAGAATCCGGTTTCCTTTTTTCATTAAACTAATGATACATTTGTTCGTCTGAACAACTTGTTTCATATTGATGTTTGTCGTTGTCACAGTCACAAAAGGCTCATTTTTATAGAATTCTTCGTATCTGGATACCGTCTGTTCCAGACTTTCATCAGAAATGGTATAAAGTGTGGCAAAAATTCCTCTTGGAAAATCTCCTCTGTTTGGAATAAAGAGTAATTCACTTTCAAAATCATCTTGTAACTGAACTATGCTTTCCCCAATTTCTCCCAAATGCTGGTGTTCGAAAGCTTTGTAATGTGACATATTGTTGTTTCTCCAGCTAAAATGAGACGTTTCTGAAAGTCCCACTCCCGCTCCGGTACTTCCGGTTGTTGCATTAATATGTACATCATTAAGCAACAGATCACTGTTTGCTAAAGGCAGCAGAGCCAATTGGATCGCTGTAGCAAAACAACCCGGATTTGCAATATAATTTGCCTTTTTGATCGCCGGTTTATTCAATTCCGGAAGACCATAAACAAAATCTTTTCCTTCAAAATGGGCATCTTTGTTCAATCTGAAATCATTTCCCAGATCGATGATTTTCGTGTGGCTTGCAAACTGATTCTCTTTCAAAAACGAAATAGATTTTCCGTGACCAAGACATAGAAACACCACATTTACATTCGGATTAACCACATCTGTAAAGTTCATTTCGATGTCTCCCATCAAATCCTGATGCGCTACAGAAAGTGGTTTTCCTGAATTGGTTGTACTGTAAACAAAATCGATGTTTACTTTGGGATGATACATTAAGATTCTGATGAGCTCTCCGGCTGTATAGCCTGAGCCACCAATTATTCCGATATTAATCATGATCTAAATGGTTTACAGATGAAAATATGTTTTGAGCATTACCTAAAATCTTAATAAATCCTTTTGCATCGTCAGATGTCCACGCATTATTCATTTCTCCATACTGACCAAAACCTGTATTCATTAAATCATTTTTAGATTCAATTCCATCAAGTGAAAAATGATAAGGTTTTAGCGAAACTGTTACAGTTCCGTTGACTGTTTTTTGAGTATCCTGCAAAAAGGTTTCGATATTACGCATTACCGGATCTAAAAACTGCCCTTCATGGAATAACATTCCGTACCAATTTCCTAATTGTTCTTTCCAATATTGCTGCCATTTACCAAGTGTATGTTTCTCTAATAAATGATGGGCTTTGATAATAATTAAAGGTGCAGCGGCTTCAAAACCAACTCTTCCTTTAATTCCGATAATCGTATCACCTACGTGAATGTCTCTCCCGATAGCATAAGCATTTGCCAGCTTTTCAAGTTTGACAATATTTTTTTCAGGAACATCTTTTTTACCGTTTAATGCCACTAATTCTCCCTGCTCAAAATGCAAAGTCACTTTTTCTTCTCCTTCTTTTTGCAATTGTGAAGGATAAGCTTCACTTGGCAGAGGTTCACTTGACGTTAAGGTTTCTTTACCTCCAACACTAGTTCCCCAAAGTCCTTTGTTAATTGAATATTGTGCTTTCTCCCAAGAATAATGCACTCCATTTTTAGACAAATAATCTACTTCTTCTTGTCTTGAAAGTTTTAAATCTCTAATTGGAGTAATGATTTCAATTTCGGGAGCAATAGTCTGGAAAATCAAATCGAAACGGATTTGATCATTTCCTGCACCCGTACTTCCGTGTGCAATGGCACTTGCTCCAACTTTTTTAGCATATTTGATCGCTTCAATTGCCTGAAAAACACGTTCAGCGCTCACTGATAATGGATATGTATTGTTTTTTAACACGTTTCCAAAAATCAAATATTTTATAGCTTTGTCATAATATTTGTCTACAATTGTTAGGTTTGCGTGTTGTGCACTTCCTAATTCATACGCTCTCTTTTCGATAGCTGACAATTCTTCTTCATCAAATCCTCCTGTATCTACCAGAACCGTATGAACTTCGTATCCTTTTTCATTTTTTAAATATTTCAAACAATACGAGGTATCTAATCCTCCACTATAAGCTAATACAACTTTTTTCATTTTTTATAATTTAGGCCAATACTTTCGTATTTAGCAAGTTTGAGATTCTAATTTTTAGTTTATTTTTTAAGATAAGAACCCGAAAAACAATGTTTTATTCAGGAACAAAGCTTGTTTGATTTTTTTCAATCTGCTTAAAACTGCTACGTTAAATGGGTGTTTTGGCGGATCTTTTTGTTTGTCTTTCGGGTCATGCAACATCCCTGTACAAAGACACATTTTGTTTTCTTTGCTTTTTAAAATTTCGTAATTCGTACAGGTTTTACATCCAGCCCAAAAACTTGGATCGGTAGTCAGTTCAGAAAAAGGTACAGGTTTATATCCTAAATCAGAATTTATTTTCATAACAGCCAAACCAGTTGTAATACCAAATATCTTGGCATCAGGATATCTTTCCAGAGAATAATCGAAAACTTTTGATTTGATTTTTTTGGCTAAGCCTAAACTTCTGTAATCCGGATGCACAATTAAGCCGGAATGAGCAACAAACTTTCCGTGCTCCCAACTTTCGATGTAACAAAAACCTGCAAATTTTCCGTCTGCCAAAGCAATCATCGCATCACCATTCGACATTTTTTTCTGAATGTATTCAGGAGTCCTTTTAGCAATCCCGGTGCCTCTTAACAAGGCTGATGATTCTATTGTATCGCAAATTTCCTGTGCGAATTTGAAGTGTTCTTCCTGAGTAACAACAATAGAGATTTTCATTTCAATAGTTGAAGTTAGAGTTAAAAATTAAAACGTATTGTTTAGTTTGAAATCCTGAATTCAATCCAATAAAAATAAGTAAAATAGAAGTAACATTCTCAAAATCAAAAACTTGATTAAGAAAATTTAAAAAACAATATATACTTTTAGGATATGTTTGTCCAATGGACAAATGATGTGATTTCAAAATGAAAAATGAATATAAATAAATACGCGGCGAAAAACTCTGTGGATACTATAGAGATAGTGTCCGTACTTCGGGAGAAGTTACAGCTGAGTTTGTCCGTGACAAAGAAGTTATATGTAAACTTATTTTATTCATCGACTGCAAAAGTACACTATTTTTTTATTTACAAAACAAAAAAATAAAATTCTAACATTTTTTTTACAGAATGTTAATATTGGCCCATAAAAAACCCGATAGTTAAAAATAACTATCGGGTTCTTAAGTATTTACTTTTTTATATTTTAATTTTTAGTAAACGGTATTGCATCACCGCTACTCAAAATAATCATATCAAAACCTGTTTTAGCCTCATTAAATTTGAACTTTAGTCCGGCTTCAGCTGATTGAAAGACATCTTTTTCATTTTCTACCGCCTTTACTGTAAACTTCGGATAGTTAGTAATCAGAACATTCAATGCATTATTCTTTTCTGTAAAATCGATTTTCAAAGGAGCTTTTGAAGTTGAGTAGGTTCCTAAATAACCATCCAAAACTACATCTTTTTCTATTTTACCGTTGCTGGCTGTCCAAACATTATTAGCATCATTATTGTCCGGAAAAACATGATCCGGATCAAGCATGATACTTTCTATTTCTTCAGTAGAATTGTGTTTAAACGTCCAAACATTGTTACGTTGCCAAACTTCAACAGGCAATTTAACTCTTGTCACTTTCCCGCTTTTAGTTTTCACATCTAAAATAACCGGCATAGGCATTTTATCGAAATTCTCAACTGTGATTGCAACTCCCTTTGACGGATCATTTTTTATGTACTTAATTGAATTGATCCCCTGATTAAAGCGCCAATTGTTTACAAACCAACTTCTCCAGAACCAGCTTAAATCTTCACCTGCAACGTTTTCCATTGATCGGAAGAAATCATCCGGCTGAGGATGTTTATAAGCCCAACGTTCGATATAAGTACGGAAAGCAAGATCAAAACGCTCTTTTCCTAAAATCTGCTCTCTTAAAATTACCAAACCAGAACCCGGCTTAAAATAACACAGCATCCCAATATTAGCCTCTTTCATATTATCAGGAGAACTCATTATAGTTTCCAGATCCGGTCTTGTGAATGGCTCTGCTAATTTGTGCAAATTCGATGGCGCTTCTTTATATTCGCCCTTATTAAATTCCTCAGTGCTTAATGAATTAATAAAAGTATTAAATCCTTCATCCATCCAGGCAAACAATCTTTCGTTTGAACCTACAATCATAGGAAACCAGATATGTCCAAATTCATGATCGGTTACCCCCCATAAATCTTGTCCTTTTGACTCCCAGCTACAAAACACAATACCAGGATACTCCATTCCTCCTTCATTTCCTGCAACGTTTGTGGCCACCGGATAAGGATATTCAAACCATTTTTTAGAATAGTGCTCAATAGATGCTTTTACATATTCAGTAGAACGCCCGTAAGCTTCTTTTCCGCCACTTTCTACCGGATAAGCTGATAAAGCCAATGCCTTTTTACCACTAGGCAGATTAATTTTGGCACCGTCTAAAACAAAAGCAGCCGAAGAAGCCCATGAAAAATCACGAGCATTTTTTATTTGATAATGCCATGTTTTCTCTCCTGTTGTTTTTGAATTTGCTGTTGCAGCAACTTCTTCGGCAGAACGAATTGTTACGGTTTTATCGCTTTGCCCCGCTTCTTTATAACGCTTAAGTTGTTCTGCAGGCAATACTTCTGCTCCATTTATTAATTCTCCCGATCCCACAACATAATGATTTGCAGGTACCGTTAGTTTTACATCAAAATTTCCATACTCTAAATAAAACTCTGATGCACCCAAGTAAGGGGCAGTATTCCATCCTTTTACGTCATCGTACACACACATACGCGGATACCATTGCGCAATTGTAAAAATTTTACCGTTTTTAGTTTCCAAAACTCCCATTCTGTCCGATCCTTCAAAAGGCGCAATGAAAGAAAACTCAATTTTAATTTTTACAGCTCCCCCTTTTGATGCTAATGTTTCCGGAAGAAATATCTGCATTCTGGTATCTGTAACTACATATTTTGCTTCAATTTCAGTCTTTTTCTTTCCACCTGAAATTACTTTAACTGATTTAATTTTGTTTCCTCCACCAAAAACCTGTCCCTGAGCACCGTTACGGCTTCCTGATAGCGGCACCACCGCATTCCCTCTTGAATCACTTTTGAATAAATTCTGATCTAAATTCAACCATACAAATGACATTTTTTCCGGACTATTATTGGTATAGGTAATTTCATCTGTACCGGTAATCTCATTTGTAGTTCCGTTTAATTTTGCCGTTATCTGATAATCGGCTCTATTTTGCCAATATTCAACTCCCGGCTGACCGTTTGCAGAGCGCGTTGGTGTCCCATTTTTGGTATAAAAATTTGGCCCAAACGCATCGTGGTAATCGTAATTGTTAACAGGATTTACTACTGTTGCAGGAGGTGTTTGCTGTGCCCAGACAGAAGAAACTCCAACAAACAAAGCCATGGTTAATAAGGCTTTTGAGGATTGTTTTTTCATAATTTTTAGCTGTTTATGTAGCAAATTAATGAAAAAAAAAGCTATTTACAGAGAAATTATAAAACGTAAATCCAATTTTAGCAAAATTTTATGCAAAAAATATTTTAAGCTATTTTCCTAAAAAATAAAATTTATAAAATATATTTACATCAACATATCAGTAATCTTTTTCAATTTCAAACACTTTGAATACAACTATAAACAATTCAGCGATAAGCGTCTCAATAAAACATTCTGGAGCAGAATTATTTTCATTAAAAGACAATCAAAATAAAGAATACATATGGGAAGGTAATCCAGACTTCTGGGGCAAACATTCTCCGGTACTTTTCCCGATTGTGGGCACCCTGAAAAACAACACTTATACGATTGATGAAAAAGAATACCAATTGCCGAGGCACGGTTTTGCCCGCGATATGGACTTTCAATTGATCAACAAAAATGAAAACAGTGCAATCTTTGCTCTAAAATCAAATACCGAAACACTCCAAAAATATCCTTTTGAATTTGAACTACAGCTTATTTACAGCGTTGAAAACACCACTTTAAATATTGAGTACAAAGTAATCAACACAGGAAAAACCAAAATGCCATTTTCGATTGGAGCTCATCCAGCGATAGCATTACCAGGAGATTTTAAAAATTATGCATTCCAATTCGAAAAACAAGAAGTTTTAGAATATTATCTTTTAGAGAATGATTTGATTTCTAGTCAAACAGAAACCTTGAAAAATAAAAATGGATTAATTCCGTTTGACTACCAATTATTCGAAAACGACGCATTAATTTTTAAAACCCTAGAATCAAAATCGCTAACGCTTATTCAAAACTCCAAACCCTATGTCAAAGTTGATTTTGAAGATTTTCCGAGTTTAGGAATCTGGACAAAACCACAAGCTCCTTTTATTTGTATAGAGCCCTGGCTTGGATACTCTGACACCGATGAAAATTCGGGAAATTTATTCGAAAAAGAAGGGATTTTAGTTTTAGAAGCCAATCAAAACTTTACTTCAAAATTTAGTATATCAATATTATAATCTACAAAAAAATGCTGGAATTTAATTTTACTCCATTCCCTGTAATCGAAACAGAACGTTTGCTTTTACGAAGAATCACAAATGACGACGTCAATGAAGTTTTCGAATTGCGTTCAAATCCTGAAACAATGAAATTCATCCCTCGTCCCTTAGTCAAAGATGCTGAAGATGCCTTAGCACATATTAAGATGATTGAGGACAAAATTGTCGCAAATGAAGGAATCAATTGGGGAATTACTCTAAAAGACAACTCTAAGTTACTGGGAATCATTGGTTATTACAGAATGCAGCCAGAGCATCATCGTGCCGAAATAGGCTATATTTTACTACCTGAATTTCATGGAAAAGGGATCATCCCGGAATCAGTAAACGGATTGATCACTTATGGTTTTGAAGAATTAAAATTGCATTCGATTGAAGCAGTAATTGACCCTGAAAATTATGCCTCTGAGAAAGTATTACAAAAGTGTGGCTTTGTAAAAGAAGGACATTTTAAAGAATGTGAATTTTATGATGGCAAGTTCATTGATAGCGTAATCTACTCATTATTAAGCAATAAAAAACATTAGATTTTTTTGAACAAAAAATATTCCTGTTAAATTAATGATTCCGGATAATAGTAACTATTGGTTTGCGTTATATTTGCAGTCGAAATAAGAAAAAAGAGCTTATTTCGACATCACGAAAGCCCGTTTTATGAAAAAAATCTTTATTGCCCTTGTTCTTTTCTTTTCAATTCAGTCTCAAAGTCAGACTTTTATTAAGTTTAATACTGCAACCGCTTTATTGGCAGTGCCAAATGTTGGAGTTGAAACCAGTATTGGAAAAAATCTAACTTTTAGTGTTGACGTAATGGCATCATTTTGGGAGTCTTTTAACGGACATAGTCCAATGAAAATCTACACACTAACACCTGAACTTCGTTATCATTTTAAAGAAAACTATAAAGGTTTTTACGTCGGTGGCCATGCAGGACCAGATATTTATCAAATTCAAAAATGGAACTATTGGGGATCAAACCATTACGAAGACGGTTTTGGTTATCGTTTAGGAGTTACAGTTGGATACAATATTAAATTAAACGATAAATTTTTACTGGATATTTTTGCAGGAGGTGGCTGGCACCAAGGTTTCTATCATGGATACTACAATGATGGAACTCCGGGAAGATATGAAAAAACGCAAAACTGGAACAAAAGCGGCGAATGGCTTCCATACCGCGGAGGTGTTATGATTTCTTATAAACTATAAGTTACTTCGCCAATTTAGGCAGTGATTTTACATACAAATCTTCCACTTTCTTTCGTGCCCAATCGGTTTTTCTTAAAAAAGTCAAACTTGATTTTACACTTGGATTTGAAATAAAGCACTTTATCGGAATTAATTCTGCCAGAGTATCAAAGCCATAGTATTCTACTAATGCTTCTACTATTTTCTGAAGCGTTATACCATGTAAAGGATCTTTCGATTGATTTTGCATTTTATACTTTTAAATAATTATTAAAAAGACCGTACTTTCAAAAAGCACGGTCTTTTTTTTACAAAACTACTAAATTAATTTACATCTACTCCCATCGTTTGTTTAAAACAGAAACTTAAACCCAAATGAAAGTGGAGAAGTCAAATTTGGTCTGCTTCCGGCCAAAGCAGTGTTGTAAAAAGGATCAACATTTGCCACATGTGCTAATCCGAAATTGGTTACTGTGGTTTTCTCACCGCTTTTAGGCTCCAATGTTGTTGACGTAAAGTTTGCCAGATCGTATGAAAACTCAACCGAGAAATTTTTACTAATAAAATAATCAAACCCTCCCGAAACTGATAAGCCATATTGACTAATCTTCAAATCACTTTCTTTCTCTTTTCCTGTGATAATAGGAGCTGCCAATTGCCCAAAGAAGTACAACGAACCCGCAACATTCCAATATTTTCTAGCCAACGGCTGAATAACAAGCAAATCTGTTTTTGCCACAGTTCCGGCTTTTGCATCAGCTTTTATGTTAATAATACCAAATCCCGCTCCTACTGCAACGGAAGGCGTTACAAATGTCCCTACAATTGGCAATACAGAAAGATTTGTATTCTTAACGTCGCCAGTTTTAGTTTGTTGATAACCAAATTGCGATGTTGCGAACCAGGTTCCTTTTAAGCCCTGATTTGCATCCTGAGCTTTTGCGGTTAAGCTAATAAATGCAATACTTACTAATGTTAAAATTTTTTTCATGTTTTAGTATGTTTTAAATTATTCAACAAACTTATACGTAAGCATTTTCTTTAGGTATGATCAAAATCATAGATTAAAAAAAAACTTTAATTCTTTCAGATTTTATTAAAGTTTTTCATTTTTGTTTTACATTTGTACACTATGTTAAAAACAGTCAATATACTTAATAAAAGAGCCCGGTTTGATTATGAAATAATCGATACTTATACTGCGGGAATTGTTTTGTCGGGAACCGAAATTAAATCCATACGACTAGGTAAAGCTAATATTACTGAAAGCTTTTGCGAATTTAACAATATGGAACTCTTTGCCATTAATACCTATATTGAAGAGTATTCTTTTGGCAATCAATTCAATCATAAATCCAGAAGCGAAAGAAAATTACTTCTAAACAAAAAGGAGCTCAAAACCTTGCATAAAAATGTTCAGGCAAAAGGACTTACTATTGTTCCTTTGAAATTATTTACCAACGAAAAAGGACTTGCTAAACTGCAAATTGGTCTTTGTAAAGGAAAGAAAAACTACGACAAGCGTGAATCTTTAAAAGAACAAGATACGAAACGCGATCTGGACCGAATTAAAAAAGCATACAACTAAAAAACAAACCTCCTGTAAAACCTTAACAAATAGGCTTTTATTGATGTTTTATCGTTATTTTTACTATAAACAATTTAACCTTAAGAAAAACAATAAACTAATCTGGACAGGTACTACTAAATCAGGATATGTTACCAACCTTGGTCAAACCGTTGATGCAATTATGCAAGCAGTGGTAAAAGAAATGAAAAAAGACGGTTCACTCCCTCCTAAATAGTATTTTGAAAAGCAATATTAAAATATTGCTTTTTTTTCATTAAAATTATGACTAAATTTGTCAAGACAAATTAAATAAAATAAAAATGAAATCGCTCCTTAAAAATGCAAGAGAACAAAAAGGTCTAAAAACCCGCGAAGTAGCACAACTACTTGGCATCGATCAGGCTTTAATAAGCAAATTTGAAAGCGGTTCGCGAAAACCGACCAAAGATCAAATTGTTAAGCTATCTCAACTTCTAGAAATAGACTATGAAACTTTAATGATCGCATGGCTGAAGGAAAAAATTCTATATGAAATTGGTGATGATGAATTTGCTTTAAAAGCGCTTGAAGTTGCAGAGAAAGAAATCAAATACAATAAAACAGTCTCCAAATTAAAATTATCAACCACTTTAGAAAAAATCCTTAGTGAAATAGATGTTTTAAAAGAAAAACTGGATACTTACAGACAGTTTGATAGCTATAAAATCAGTCAGGCACTTGAACTCGAATATACTTTTGAAAGCAATCGAATTGAAGGAAATACCATGACGCTTCGCGAAACCGATATGGTCATCAACGAAGGTTTGACTATTTCAGGAAAAAGCATGAGAGAGCATCTTGAAACCATTAATCATCAGGAAGCGATTGGTTTTATCAAAGATTTAATGCAAAAAAGCAACAGCTTAAATGAACGCGATCTTTTATCTATCCATAATTTAATTTTGCGAGGTATAATTCCAGAAGATGCAGGTCGTTATCGAAAAGTACAGGTCATGATTCAGGGAAGCAGTCACATGCCTCCACAGCCTTTTTTAGTTGCAAAGGAAATGGAAGAGTATTTTATTTGGTATGAAATCAACAAAAATAAACTACATCCGGTTATTCTTGCAGCCGAAATGCACGAAAGACTAGTTACAATTCACCCTTTTATTGATGGAAACGGCAGAACCTCCAGATTAGTCATGAATTTAATTTTAATGCAAAAAGGTTATCTGATTGCCAATATAAAAGGAGATTATGAAAATAGAATGCAATACTATCAATCTCTGGAAACCGCTCAAACAAAAAAAGACAAAGAAGATTTTTTATTCTTTATC
>NZ_CAGKLC010000030.1:28740-44215 GCF_903469665.1 Flavobacterium sp. UGB4466
AATCAATCAATCAATCAATCAATCAATCAATCAATCAATCAATCAATCAATCAATCAATCAATCAATCAATCAATCATTAAAACTAAAAATTATGGAAACCCAAAAAGAAGTAAACGTTTACAAAATCGTTAAATCATTTATCGTAGGATTTATAATCGGATTTGCGCTTTATAAATTTATCACTGTAATTGTATTCAATTAATTTAATCCTCAATCAAAAAACATCAATCATGAAAACCAATGCATTAAAAAAAATCGCTTTTCTATCTCTTGGAATTGTTTCTACAGGAAATTTATGCGCACAAAACAAACCTGAAAAAGCCCCCTCTGTTCCGGCTAAAGATACTTATTTTGGAATTACGGTGGAGGACAAATACAGAAACCTTGAGGATTTAAAAAATGAACAAACACTAAGTTGGTTAAAGGCTCAGGCAGATTACACAAACCATATTTTAAACTCAATTCCCGGAAAAAAAACGCTTATTGATGAGCTGACCTCCATAAATGACAGAGTTACCGAAGCGATCAGCGGATTGCAAATTATGGAAGACGGCACTTATTTTTATCAAAAAACAACTCCAAAAGATCAGGTGGCAAAACTTTATAAAAGAGCTGGTCTAAAAGGAAAGGAGACGTTAATCTTTGACCCACAAACGCTAAAAGGCGAAGCAAAAGACATCTTTACTATTAGTTCTTTTTCTCCGAATAAGAGCGGAAAACTAATTGCCGTAAATATTTCTAAAAATGGTGGTGAAATGAGTGAAATGCTTTTAATAAATGTAGCCGATAATAAAATTTTAGCCGATAAAATTGACAAGCTAAGATTTGGAAATGCCAATTGGTTAAACGATGACAAATCGTTTTTATATGCACAATCACCAACAGCCGATATTCATGATGCCAAAGCACAATTGAATATTGTAACAAAACTGCACGTTATAGGAAATGATATTACAAAGGATAAAGTAATTTTTTCGAAGGCCATGTATCCTGAATTAAAAATTGCAGAAGAAGAAATCCCTATTATGGGTTATGACGCAGACAGTAAGATCCTGTTTCTGATGCCTTATTCTGTAAATCCGAACATGAAAATGTTTATCGCCAAAGGTTCTGAGTTGAATAATGCCAAAATTAGCTGGAAGTTATTAACAGACAGAAAAGATGAAATTAAAAATTTCTCTTTCAGCGATAAAGACATTTATTTTTTCACGAGTTTGAATGCTCCAAAATTTAAAGTAACAAAAACCAGTATGGCTAATCCAAATTTAGCAACTGCAACACTAGTTATCCCTGAAGACAAAGAAGCCAATTTGAACCCTATTACAATTACCAAAGATGGGATTTTTTACACCAAAACAAAAAACGGAATCGAAAGTACCTTATTCTTCACTGATTTTGAAGGAAAAAAACACAGCGAAATTAAAACACCAAAAAAATCTGCTACTATTGTTTTAACTTCTCGAGGAAGTAAATATTCAGACTTATGGGTTCGAACAACAGGCTGGACAACCAAAGGAGAACGTTATAAATACGATGTAAAGAAAAACAATTTTATCAGAGAAGAACTCTCTACGATTACTGAATACCCGGAATTCGAAAATTTTGAAATTGAAGAATTAATGGTAAAATCGCATGATGGTGTCGAAGTTCCACTATCCATTATTTATAAAAAAGGAATTAAAAAAAATTCAAACAATCCTGTTTTGTTCTATGGTTACGGTGCCTACGGAATGTCTATGTCTCCTAGTTTCAATCCTAGTCTGCTTTTATGGGTAGAAAGAGGCGGAATACTTGCTGTTGCTCACGTAAGAGGTGGTGGAGAACTAGGAGAAAAATGGCATTTGGAAGGTCAAAAAAGCACAAAACCAAATACTTGGAAAGACGTAATTGCCTGCACGGAATACATGATTAAAGAAGGATATACAAATCCGACAAAAACGGCAATCTACAGTAGAAGCGCTGGTGGAATTTTTGTAGGAAGAGCCATCACTGAAAGACCCGATTTATATGCAGTAGCCATTCCGGGAGTAGGAAGCATGAATACTGTTAGAGGCGAAAATGCACCAAACGGTCCTGCAAATACACCTGAATTTGGAACCATGAAAATCGAAGATGAAGCCAAAGCCCTTATAGAAATGGATTCTTATTTACAACTAAAAGAAGGTGTTAACTATCCTGCAACCTTAACAACAGCAGGATTTAATGACCCTAGAATCATTGTTTGGTCTCCTGCTAAATTTGCCGCACGACTGCTTGAGGTAAACACGTCTAAAAAACCAACTTTGTTAAAAGTAGATTATGAAGCAGGTCATTTTGGCGGAGCTTCAAAAGCAAAATCATATGAAGAAGTTGCCGATGTTTTAAGCTTTGCACTATGGCAAGTGGGACATCCGGATTTTCAACCTAAAAATTAGTTATTTAAAATGTAACTTTGGCAATGCTGGCATTGCCAAAGTTTTTAAAACTTAAAATTATGATCAAAATAATTATAGCTTTGACTGTTGCAATAAGCCATTTGTTATTTAAAATTTTATCTTAATGAAATTAACCGTAAAAATCCTGGTGACTCTAGTCGTTATATTCTGCCTGCTCTTTATAGGCGCTTTTATCGCAGGAATGGTTTATGGATATCAAGTACCGCTGAAAGCAAAATAACTTATAAAAATGTTTCAAAAAAAGAATCACGTTTTCGTTTTAATTCAGATCATTATATGGACTATCTATTCCGGAATAATTTTTATTCCTCAAATTATTATTCCGGAATTTAATATATTGAGATACAAAAACTGGCAACTTTTATTAGACTACTTTTCTAGTGTTTGCGTGCTTACATTCCTTTCGATAGCTTTAAAACATGTTTATGACCGATACATAAAACTGGACGATTTTAAACTTTGGGAAATTATTAAAATGCTTTTTCTAATTTTCGCAGCTGCTCTCTTTTTCTTTGGGATACTAACGGCATATAATTATCTAATGATCAATTATGTTTATGAAAACCCTGAAGTTTTTGATCACCCTTCTCAATCTGCAAAAAGACAGGTTTTCTTTATTTTTCTGATGGCATTTCTTTTCTTTCTTTGGATAATTGTGTACACCATTTACAAAACAACCTCGCAAATCAAGAATAATAAAATGGATCGAATGGAAATTGAAAACACTTTAAAAGATTCTCAACTGAATGCTTTAAAGGGGCAAATCAATCCGCATTTTATGTTCAACAGCTTAAACAATATTCGCGGACTAATTCTGGAAAATCCTGAAAAATCGAGAGAAATGATCACTCGATTGTCCGAAATGCTTCGATATTCCCTGACCAAAAACGAGATTACAACAATTGCACTGGAAGAAGAAATTGAAATGGTAGAAAACTTCATTGAAATTTCAAAAATTCAAATGGAAGAACGCTTAAGTTTTACTTCTGAAATAGACCCAAATACTTTAAAGCTGCAAATCCCCCCCATGATCATTCAAATGCTGATCGAAAATGCGGTTAAACATGGAATTTCAAAATTAAAAGAAGGAGGTCAAATTGCATTAGAAACCAATCTGGAAAACAACAGTTTGACTATTGTCGTTTCAAACACAGGAATACTTACCATTGAAAAAGATTCCACACAATTAGGAATCAAAAATATCGAAAAAAGATTGCATTTAATTTATGGCGAGAAAGCTCGTTTTAAATTACAGGAAATAGAAAATAAAGTAATTGCAAAAATAATAATTCCAATACTTTAAGTATGAAAAAAATAAAAGCTGTTATTGTTGAAGATTCCCGTCTGGCCAGAAATGAGCTTAAAGAATTAATTAAAAATCATCCGGAAATTGAAATTATTGGAGAAGCAGAAAATGTAGATTCAGGCTTTAAACTGATACAGGAAACCCAACCGGATTTACTTTTTTTAGACATCAATATGCCTGAAAAAGATGGTTTTGAATTGTTGGAAATGCTCGATAAAGTTCCCATTACCATTTTCACAACGGCTTTTGACGAGTACGCTATTAAATCTTTCGAATACAATGCTTTAGATTACTTACTAAAACCTATAAATCCAAAAAGATTTGCTCATTCAATCGAAAAAGTAAGTCAAAATCTAATTGAAAAAGAAGAAAAAAGCAGTAAGAAACTGACGCCAAACAATCAGATTTTTATTCGCGATGGCGAGAAATGCTGGCTTGTAAAAATTGCCGATATCTTTCTGTTTGAAGTCGATGGCAATTACACCAAAATATTCTTTCAGGATGAAAAAGCTGTACTTAATAAATCATTAAACCATATTGAAGAGAAGCTTCCTGATGATTATTTCTTCCGGGCCAATCGAAACCAAATTATCAATATAGAATACATACTCAAAATAGACCCTTGGTTTAGTGGTAATCTGCTCGTACAGCTTCCAAAAGAAGTAAAAGTAGAAATATCACGAAGACAAACCAATAACTTTAAAGAGAAGTTAAGTATGTAAATACATTTAAAATTGTTCAAATAATTTCGACTTTGTCATCACTAAACTTTTACTTTCAACAAATAAATTATATTTTTGTTTAAAATACATTCTCATGTTAAAAGTAGGAGTTTTAGGTGCAGGTCATCTTGGTAAAATACATTTACGCTTATTACAACAATCTGACCAATACGAATTAGTTGGATTTTACGACGAAAATCAGGAAAATGCCGAAAGAATCTCAAAAGAGTTTGGCTATAAAAACTTCAACACAATTGCAAAATTAATTCACGCTGTGGATGTTATCGACATTGTGACACCAACTCTTTCACACTACAAATGTGCTAAGGTAGCCATCAAATCAGGAAAACATATCTTTATAGAAAAACCAATTGCCAATACTGTTGAAGAAGCCGAAGAAATCATTGCTTTGGCGGCAGAACATCGTGTAAAAGGTCAGGTAGGTCATGTTGAACGCTTTAACCCTGCGTTCATTGCTACTAAAAACATGATCGAAAATCCAATGTTTATAGAAACACACCGTCTCGCCGAGTTTAATCCGCGTGGCACAGACGTTCCTGTTGTTTTGGATTTAATGATTCATGATATAGATGCTATTTTGAGCGTTGTAAATTCAAAAGTAAAAAATATCAATGCAAGTGGTGTTTCTGTAATTAGCGAAACTCCGGATATTGCCAATGCCAGAATCGAATTTGAAAATGGATGTGTGGCTAATCTAACCGCAAGCAGAATTTCGATGAAAAACATGCGTAAAACAAGATTTTTTCAAAAGGATGCCTACATTTCTGTAGATTTTCTGGAGAAAAAATGTGAAGTGGTTCGAATGAAAGACGCTCCGGAAATTCCTGGTGATTTTGATATGATTTTACAAAATGCAGAAGGTGTAAAAAAGCAAATCTATTTTACAAATCCTGATGTGGAACAAAATAACGCAATTTTAGATGAGCTGGAATCATTTGCCAATGCGATAAAAACAGACACAACTCCGGTTGTAACTCTGGAACAGGCAACAGATGCATTACGAGTGGCCTATCAGATAATTGATTGTTTCGATAAATAATTTGGAAGTTTTAAAAATATAAATTAGCCACGAGTTCATCAATTAATTTGTGAACTCGTGGCTAAAATCATAAATATAATATCAAATTTAAATGAAAACTATAGCTGTAATTGGTGCAGGAACAATGGGTAACGGAATTGCTCATACATTTGCACAAAGTGGTTTTGTGGTAAAACTAATTGACGTTTCTGAAAAATCATTAGACAAAGGAATGGCAACTATTGCTGCCAACTTAGACCGAATGCTTTCTAAAGGAACCATCACTCAGGAAGAAGTTACCAAAACGATCACTAATATTATTACGTATACTGATATTAAAGACGGAGTTGTTGGTGTGGATTTAGTAGTTGAAGCTGCTACTGAAAATGTAGAGTTAAAACTTAATATTTTCAAACAATTAAACGAAGCTTGTTCTCACAACACCATTCTGGCAACGAATACTTCTTCGATATCTATTACTCAAATCGGAGCAGTTGTAGCACATCCTGAAAGAGTTATCGGAATGCACTTTATGAATCCGGTGCCGATTATGAAATTGGTCGAAATCATCCGCGGATACAACACCAGCGATGAAGTTACCAAAACCATTATGGACTTATCTGTAAAATTAGGTAAAGTTCCTGTTGAAGTAAACGATTACCCTGGTTTTGTGGCCAATCGAATTTTAATGCCTATGTTAAACGAAGCTATCGAAACCTTATACAACAAAGTTGCGGGAGTTTACGAAATTGACACGGTAATGAAATTAGGAATGGGACACCCAATGGGGCCTCTTCAATTAGCTGATTTTATTGGTCTTGATGTTTGTCTTGCTATTTTAAATGTAATGTACGACGGTTTTAAAAATCCAAAATACGCCCCTTGCCCACTATTGGTGAATATGGTGAGAGCCGGAAAGTTAGGAGTAAAATCAGGTGAAGGTTTTTATGATTATAGTGAAAGTAAAAAAGCAGAGAAGATCTCTAAACAATTTATACTTTCCTAAAAAAGAAATACCATGTCGATAGCATCGAATTTAAATACAATCAAGGCAGCCTTACCCGAAACTGTAACTTTAGTTGCCGTTTCTAAAACAAAACCGGTTCCCGATTTAATGCAGGCATATGATGCCGGTCAGCGCATTTTTGGAGAAAATAAAATCCAGGAAATGACTGAAAAATGGGAACAAATGCCAAAAGACATTCAATGGCACATGATTGGTCATGTACAGTCGAATAAAGTAAAATTTATGGCGCCTTTTGTAAGTTTGATTCATGGTGTTGACAGCTTAAAACTGTTGCAGGAAATCAATAAACAAGCATTGAAAAACCATCGAATTATTGATTGCCTGCTTCAAATACATATTGCCGAAGAAGAAACTAAATTTGGTTTAGACGAAAACGAATTAAATGAATTACTGTCTTCACCTAAATTCAAAGAAATGAAAAACATACGTATCTTAGGATTAATGGGAATGGCGACTTTTACAGAAGATCAAAACCAAATTAAAAAGGAATTTACACATTTAAAATCTATTTTTGATTCCATAAAAGAACTGAAAACTGAAAACTGCAATCTGACTACTGTCTCTATGGGAATGTCCGGAGATTATCAGCTTGCCATAGCATGCGGCAGTACAATGGTTCGCATTGGAAGCAGCATTTTTGGAGGAAGATAAGTCCTAATTGTTAATTGTCAATTGTAGATTATAAACTGATTACTAAAAACTGAGACTGAATACTAATTTGTACGCAATACTAGACATAGAAACCACTGGAGGCCAGTTTAATGAGGAAGGAATTACCGAAATCGCCATTTATAAATTTGATGGACATGAGGTAATTGACCAGTTCATTAGTCTTGTCAATCCTGAAATTCCGATTCAGCCCTTCGTGGTGAAATTAACCGGAATCAATAATGCTATGTTGCGCTCTGCTCCTAAGTTTTTTGAAGTTGCGAAACGAATTATAGAAATCACTACAGACTGTATTATTGTAGCACACAATGCTTCTTTTGATTACCGAATTTTACGTACAGAATTCCGACGTTTGGGCTACAATTTTGAAGCCAAAACTCTTTGTACAGTCGAACTTGCCAAAAAATTAATTCCAGATCAGCCTTCCTATAGTTTAGGAAAACTGGTGCGAGCACTTGGAATTCCAATGGCAGACAGACATCGTGCCAGCGGAGATGCAATGGCAACAACCAAGCTCTTTAAAATGCTTCTGGAAAAAGACCTGGAAAAAACCATTGTAAAAGATTTTATCAAACTGGAAGTAGAAAAAGGAATTGCCCCAAAATTTTTGGATATTCTGGCACAAATGCCTGCGAAAACCGGTGTTTATTACATTTATAATGAAGGTGGAACCCTAATCTACATTGGAAAAAGCCAAAACATCAAAAAAAGAGTCAATCAACATTTTACGGGAATTACCACCAAAAGCAAAAAAATACAGGCAGAAGTTTTCACCATCACGTATGATGAAACGGGAAGCGAATTAATTGCACTCTTAAAAGAAAGTGAAGAAATAAAAATAAATCGCCCTAAATATAATCGTTCACAACGAAAAACGATTTTTCAGTATGCTTTATATGCAGAGAAAGACACTAATGGTTATATCAATTTAAAACTTGAAAAAGCAGACGGTCGTAAAAAAGAAATTACCTCATTTGGTACTTTACAGGAAGGTAAAAATGCTCTGTTCCGATTTACGTCAAAATATCATTTATGTCAAAAGCTAACAGGACTTTATCAAACCAAAAAAGAGTGTTTTCAATATAAAATCAAAGAATGTGATGGTGCCTGTATTGAAGAAGTAACACCTGAAGTTTACAATGCCCGTGTACAACAATTTATCGCGGAAAACAGTTTCGAAAATAAAAGCATGATTTTGCTGGACAGAGGCCGAAATGTCAACGAAAGAAGCGCCATTTTAATTGAAAATGGTCTTTATAAAGGATATGCCTTTTACGATCTGAATTATCAGATTACAAACATCGAGATTCTAAAAAACATTTTAATTCCGATGCAGCATAATCGCGATGTGAAAAACATTATTCAAAGCTACCTCCGAAAGAGTAAATCAATAAAGGTTCTTCATTTTTAACACTGCAAAACTTTCCTTATCTTCGTGAGGATGAAAAAAATAAAATCAAAATACGAAATCTTCCGGGAAAAAGTCAAAATCATCCTCTACGGGACAGATACGTTTTTTGGGAAAATGTTTGATTTGGTTCTGCTTGGATTGATCTTACTAAGTGTTATTTTGATTATGATGGAAACCGTTCAGGGAATCAATCAAAAATACCATACTCAGCTTATTATCTGCGAATGGATTATCACCGTATTTTTCACCATTGAATATGTACTTCGAATAATTTCGATTCAAAAACCAATCCGATATATTTTTAGTTTTTACGGAATTATTGATTTAATGGCAGTTCTGCCAATGTATTTATCAATATTTTTCCCCGGAGCAAGTGTCCTTTCCATAATAAGAGCCTTACGTTTCTTTCGATTGTTTAAAATCCTGCATATTCCACAAATCTCCCATCAGTCCATTCAACTTCGGGAAGCCATCGAAGCCAGTAAAGAGAAAATCCTTGTTTTTATCTATTTCGTATTAATCAGCACCATCATAATCGGTTCGATTATGTATCTGGTCGAAGGTAAAGAATCCGGCTTTACAAGTATTCCAATAAGTATTTATTGGACCATTGTTACGCTAACCACTGTAGGCTATGGCGATATTTCTCCACAGACTCCTCTCGGTCAGTTCATAGCTGCCTTTGTCATGATTTTAGGTTACGGAATTATAGCTGTTCCTACCGGAATTGTAACCGCTGAATTTGCAAAAAGCAGTCTAAAAAACAGTGTTGTAAGCAGCAAAAAAACATGCAAAAATTGCAATGCACAGGTACATTTTGATCATGCGCAATATTGCTTTGAATGTGGAACGAAATTGCCTAACAGCTAATTCAACGAAAATTTCTCCACCTCATTTTTATTAAAAGTTAAACCCTGCAAGTCTAAGGTTTTACTACCATTAAGACTAAAAAAATATGAAATATCTAATTACCATCGTCGGACCAACAGCAATAGGCAAAACAGCTTTAAGCATTGCTCTGGCACAACATTTTAATTGTGAGATAATCTCCTGCGACAGTCGTCAGTTTTTTAAAGAAATGACAATTGGTACCGCGGTTCCTACTCCCGAAGAATTACAGTCAGCGACACATCATTTTATACAGAATAAATCTATTTTCGAAAATTATACTGTTGGTGACTACGAAAAAGAAGCGCTTTTAAAATTAGAGGAGTTATTCTCAACAAATGATTTCGCTATATTGATTGGCGGCTCAGGATTGTATGTTGATGCCATTTTAAAAGGATTCGATGAATTTCCGGAAATTGATCCTGAGATACGTTCTGACATAAACGCAAACTACGAAAAACTAGGAATCAATTATCTGCAGGAGCAATTACAAAAACTGGATCCTGATTATTATCAAAAACTCACTGTAGAAAACCCGCAAACACTCCAGAATCCACAAAGAATGATGCGTTTTACCGAGGTTTGTATTGGGACTCAGAAACCCTACTCTTCTTTCTTAAATCAGAAGAAAAACAATCGAAACTTTATTCCGATTTTAATAGGTTTAGAAGCCGACAGAGCTGTAATTTACAACCGTATCAATCAGCGTGTAGATCTGATGATGAATGGCGGTTTACTGGAAGAAGCCAAAGCTTTGCATCCCAACAAAACGTTAAATGCACTTCAAACAGTCGGGTATCGCGAATTATTTAGTTATTTTGACGGAGAATTCTCGTTGCCATTTGCCATCGAAGAAATCAAGAAAAATACCAGACGTTTCTCAAAAAGACAACTTACCTGGTTCAAACGAAACGAAGCTACCAAATGGTTTGATTACGCGACAGATAGAAAAGAAATTATAGATTATATTGAAAATTCATTCAAGTAAAAATCATTTTCTGTACTCTTTACTCTATTTTCTAAATCAATCAAAAATCAACAATCTAAAATCTAAAATTCAGCAATGCCAATATCTCCTAATTTTACTTCCATTCTAAGCAAAGACTGGGAAATCAATTTTACGCAATGTACACCCAATGGTTTTCTAAAGTACACTGACTTATGCAACATTCTGCAATTGACAGCTGCTGCACATTCTGAAATTGGAGGCATCAGCTTTACGGATATGCAGGAATTTGATCAGGCCTGGGTATTAAGCCGTATGCGGGTGGAAATTACTGCTTTGCCAAAATGGCGGGATATTGTTACGGTAACAACATGGATCAACAGTCTAGAAAATTCTCGTTCCGTTCGTGCTTTAGAGATACACGCAAACGGAAAAAAAATAGTAGGATGTGAAACGTACTGGGCTGTTTTTAATACAAAATTACGACGTCCGGAAGCTTTAGCCCTGCCTTACGAACATTTTGAATTGTATCCGGAAAAACGCGCTACTACAGAAGGGTTTTCAAAAATAAATATCACTCACGAAAAAGAAGCTATTTTTGAAAAAACAGTTTACCTCTCTGATCTGGACATCGTAAATCACGTCAATAATGTCAAGTATCTGGAATGGTGTCTCGATCACGTTGACCCAAAAAGAATCCTGAAACAGGAAGTAAAAAGTTTTGAAATGAACTTCATGAAAGAACTTTCGCTTCAGGATAATGTAATCATTCACGAGGGCGAAAACGATAATCAAACTATTTCAACATTCAGCATTACCAAAGGCGAGAAAACATCTTTTGCTTTAAAATTACACTGGAAATAAAAGAAAATTAACGAAAAGCTGTTTTTCATTGCCCAACCATTATCTGCTGTATTTAAAATTTGATTCCGTATCATGAAAATAAAAAACGATGCAGTATTGCATCGTTTTTTATTCAATCAGGTTACTTTGATTTTTTCTTCTTCTTTAACAAATCCATCTTACCTTCAATTCTTTTCTCTACTTCCTTAATGTTGCATTCAAAAGCAAATTGCAACGTACATAGTTTGGCTTTTTTAATTTCTTTTAATGCTAATCCAAACTGTTGCTGTGCTTCGTAAAGAATTGCTTTTTTGACAAAAATTTCAGATTTGTTTATTCCTTTTACTGTTAAAGCAAAATCAATTAATTTTTCTGCCTCTTCAAAATCTTCATTCAAAATTAAAGTTTGTACATAATGTGGATATATCTCAAGCGCATGAATGTTTATTGCTAAAGCTTCCTGAAAATACCATTTGGCTTCTTCGTAATTCCATAATTGTTCGGCCTGAATCCGCCCATACAAACAGAAAACCATCGTATTCTTAGCATCATATGAAAATGCATAATCTAAAGATTCAATCGTTTCTTCTAATGAATAAGGATAGCTGTCCAGCGCCTGAAAGAGATATTTATCTATTGTTTTCATTTTATGTGTCGCTATTTATTGTTTTTTTTGGTCACCTCTAATTCGCATATAATCATTGCTTTTTGCGACCAACTTTTTAATTATGCTCATTTCGTAAATCTGTTTTTAACTTCTGACGCGTTCCTTTATAACTCTTCTCTGTTTTATTCTTTTTAAAATCCGTTCCGGTAAAAACTCTGACAGGATTCCCCCGCTCAATGTTCAGTTGATTTTCCCATTGTTTCCCAACATGGTTTTTAAGTTGCTGTAAAGTTTCGTCTTCCAGTTTTTTTAATAATCGTTCTGTTGCCAGTTTTTTATTCTGATGCTGTGAACGGCTGTCCATCGCAACAACCGCAATTCCGGTTGGCACATGAGTTGCTCTGATTGCTGAACTCACCTTATTTACATGCTGTCCGCCAGCCCCGGAACTACGCATGGCCTGATACTGAATGTCACTTTCTAAAAATGATGTATTCTGTTGTGGTTCAATCTCAAAAATGCCAATAAACCAATTTTTACGTTTGTGCATTTTCCTAAACTGACTTTGACCAATCCATTGAATAGTTCCAGTCCAGGAAGCTGCAAATTGAGTGGCATTTTTACCTTTTACTGCAATTGTTGCCGTTTCAATTGTTCCATTCTCCTGGCCCACTTCTCGCTGAAGCAAAGTCGTTTCTAATTGCTCCTCCTGTGCTTCTTCCAGAACTTTTTTAAGTACCTGAGCCACTACCCAGGTACATTCTGCCGGTCCCCGACCCGCTGTTATCTGAATTATTTTTTCCATTTTTCTATTATCTTAAGAAGCTTTTCTCTGTTTTTAGCTTCCTTTACAAATTTTGGAAGTCTTGAAACCATAGTACTATTACCGCTTCCATTATTATTTCTTTCTCGTAATTCCGCTTCAATATATCTCCCTAAATAATCAATGTGCTGCTGGTTATAAGCCCAAAAAACAGCTGTTCCCACTTCTTTTTGAAACCAAAGCGGCAAATTGTAATAATACTCTTTAACTAAGCCGTCATCCCTTTTTGAATTCTTCAAAACCTTTTCCACTTTTGGTTTCCATTCTTCCTGAAAATTACAATGCGGACATCTTGTTTTATATACTTTCGGTTTGTCTTTTAAGGGTTGTGATTTAAATTCATATCTCTCATAACATTGATTACAATGTGCTTTGCCATAAGCAATGTATTGATAAACGGGGCTGTCAAGTTTCAGAAAGCAATCTTTACATTCAAAAACTTTAGTGGAGCAATGCCCACACTTACATCCTTCTGAAAGTTTACTCTTTACCTTAGCTTTAGCATCACATTTTGGACACCTTACTAAAATCTCGTTTATAAAACTTTCTAAAAACTTATTCTCATCCTGAAATCTTTTCATAATCTTTGTTTTTTATCGGTCCATTCTAACAATCTTTGGTGTGAAAGTTCCCAGAACTTCAACCAAATCACTTTGATTTGACATCACTTTGGTAATGTCCTTGTACGCCATAGGTGCTTCATCAATATTCCCTCCAATCAAGGTAACCTCATTCGCTTTTAATACCTTTTTAATTTCACTTTGTGTAAAAGTACTTTTACACTTTGCTCTTGAAAATAAACGTCCCGCACCGTGAGACGCAGAGTTTAAACTCTCAGCATTACCTTTACCCTTCACAATGTAACCGGGAGCAGTCATCGATCCGGGAATAATCCCCAATTGGCCTTCTGCGGCAGGTGTTGCCCCTTTTCTATGTACAATACATTCCTGACCGTTTACCATTTCTTTCCAGGCAAAATTGTGGTGATTTTCAATCGTAACCACTACCCTTTTCCCAATAGCTTTGGCAATTCGTCTGTGAATATCATCGTGACAGGCCTTTGCATATTCACCGGCTAAATTCATAGCAAGCCAATATTCCTGCCCATCATGCGTATTCAAATCTAACCAGGCCAAATGCTGCACATTTTTTGGTAACGGACATTGTTTTGTCGCCAAATAGGTATAATGCTTCGCAATATTTGCTCCTAATCCCCGAGATCCACTATGCGATAAAACGGCGAAATACTCCCCTTTGTCAAGCTTCCACTCGTTTTCAGGATTCTCAATTTTTGCAATTCCGAATTCGACAAAATGATTTCCTCCACCTGAACTACCCAATTGTTTATACGCCTTCGGTAAAAGATTTTTCAATAATGGAATGTCTTGAAATTCACTTTTGTAAAAAACATCATGATCTACTCTTGACGCATGAGTTTCATACATTCCAAATTTGGTATTGTCCCTCAAAATAGCTTCTAACTGATGTTCTTTACCTTTAAAATGAGAAGCTGGCAAGTCAAAAATCGAAAGACTCATTCGGCATCCGATATCCACTCCGACTCCATACGGAATTACAGCATTATCTGTTGCCAAAACTCCACCAATGGGCAATCCATAGCCCGAATGTGCGTCCGGCATTAAAGCACCCGCCACTGAAATTGGCAGTTTTAACGAATCATACAATTGATATTTCGCCTGTTCATCAATCTCATTTTCACCAAAAATTTTAAAGGGAGCTCTTGTTGTTTTTAACTGATGCATTCTTACCTGAACCGGCTTTATTAAACCTTCAGCCACTTTGCCCCAGGTACCATTTCCTTCGTACTTTTCGGGATTCAGCAGGACATCTTTTGCTTCGGTTAGAATAGATTCTTTTTTCTCTCTTTTTCTATATCTGTTGATTTGCCCTAAGGCAATGTTTATTGAATTGTTTTTTGGAAACCCCAATTTAATCAGGTCTTTTCCGGATAATTTATTTCCCATGATTTAGATCATTTCGTCTACATATTGCTGATACAATGCCTGTAGACTTTTATTTTTAATTGGACTTATCTCTTTTGGATTCTCTTTTTCGTAGTAACTCCATTTATGAAAAATGCCCTTTATTAATCTGTTTATTTTATATCTCAGATGATTGTTTACAATATAATTGTCTATAAACTGAATTTGACTTTCCAAATCAGAATCAACCATTTTGGCATGTGTTATCATATAAGGACTAACACGCAGTACATATCGCCAGGGCTCATTGAATACATAGTGAATTTTGTATCGTTTACAATTGCTGCACCAGCGTTCTCTTTTATAAAAATGTACTTTTTCTTTTTCGGTCAATTCGAGTTTTGAACTTTTCCATTCCCATTCTGAAAATTCTTTTACCGTTTGGATATTTTCAACATATACATGCTTTCTTTTTCTCTTTTTCTTTCTCTTAAAAGATTTTTCAGGAGAAAACTGCCATGTATTTATTTTTTCCAATAATTCTCTGTAAAATGAAGCTTCACTTGATCTGGCGACATCATCTCTTAATTTAAAATTACGCTGCCATCCTTTCTGATAAGGAACTTCTAAAGGAACCAATGGCAAATTTCTACGCTTTTTCCAAAGGTCAACTTCAAGTTTTCTTAACTCAATTAATTGTTTTTCAAAATCTTCTTTAATTAATCGTCTTTTCTTTCTTTTACTTTTAAAACGAGCACATAAAGCATACTCGTCTACCGTATAATTTTCCATAAAAAAATTATAGTGCATTAAAT
>NZ_CAGKLC010000031.1 GCF_903469665.1 Flavobacterium sp. UGB4466
GTTATAGAATTGTTAACTAAATAAAATAAACACTACATTTACTAAAAATGAATTATTTTCGATTTTATGAAGAATTTCCATAGAAAAACACAATATTCCGATTGCAATAATCCAAATAGAGAGGATTACAAAACATTACTAATAGAAACCCTGATCTAAAATTATGAAATTCGCAAATGCATCTATTTCGATTTTTATCCTTTTTATACTGCCTTTTACTATTTTTTCCCAAGTAAAAAACATCGGATTACCCGCAATCAAAAACTATAAACGATCCGATTATAAAGGAGGCACTCAAAATTGGAATATTGATCAGGATAAAAATGGCAATATTTATTTCGCAAACAATAACGGCTTAATCCAGTTTGACGGATCAACCTGGAACAAATATCCGCTTCCCAACAATACTGCCATCAGAAGCTTAAAAATAGACGACCAGTCTGGCAGAATATATGTTGGTGGGAATAATGAATTTGGTTATTTTAAGAGTGATGCAAAAGGCAGATTACAATACCATTCCCTTTCTGCCTTAATCAGTAAAAAAGATAGCAGAAACATTAACCTGATCTGGAGAATACATCTTTATAAGGGAGAAGTCGTATTTCAATCTTTCACCAAGGTGTTCTTTTACAAAAACAACAAACTGCGTCTTATCAATGCCCCAAGAAGATTTCAATTCTCTTTTCTAATAAGGCAACATCTTTATTTTCAGGATAAAGTTCTGGGTATTTTAGAATACAAGAACCAGAAACTAACTCCTTTAAAAGGAACCACTGCTTTAAACGACAAAGAGATCTGGGCGATGTTTCCGCTACCCAACAACAAATTACTTTTTGCAACCTTAGAAAAAGGACTTTTTACTTATGACTATAATAGCATTACAACTTGGGAAACCGAAGCAAATAGTTTCATCAAAAAGAACACCTCTTTGGGCGGAGCAATTATCGGAAACAAATTCATCGTACTCAATTCGGTTCTCAATGGTGCCGTCATTTGCGACCTGAATGGAAAAATCCTTCAGCATCTCAACCGACAAAAAGGACTCCAAAACAATACGGTACTGACCTCTTTTGTTGACAATAAAAACAATCTATGGCTAGGACTGGATAACGGAATCGCCTTTATAAACCAAAACTCTCCTTTTACCTTTTTTGATTATAGTTATAATATAGGTACTGTTTATGCATCTGTGATTTTCAACAAAAACCTATATGTTGCCACCAATCAGGGTTTATTTTATCATTCCTGGAACGCTCCTTTTAAAGATGAACCCTTCAACCGCGTCGAGGGTACCATTGCACAAGCCTGGAACATTCAGGTCATCAATAATACTCTTTTGTGTGCAAGCAATAGCGGCGCCTTGGTAATTGAACAAAACAGAGTTTCAAAAACACTGGACAATAGAGGTTATTTCGGCTTCAAAACCATTCCAAACCACCCCGGTTACATTATTGGCGAGAGCTACAATGGTTTTTCTATCTTTAAAAACTCTGCAAACAAAATCACTTACGTTAATCAGGTGGCGGGATTTGACGAGACTACAAATACATTTGAAATCGAGCTTGACAACAATTATTTGTGGCTGAAAAAAGATCCTTATCTGTATCAGATGAGATTGTCTGAGGATTTAAAACGATTTGACCTTGTAAAAAAACACGCTCACATTTCAACATCGAAAAAAGGAATAGGAAGTCTTCAATTGATCAACAACAAAGTTTACTTTCAAACCAAAAATCACTTTTACAGATACAGTGACGAACAGGAAGACTTTTTTGAGGACAAAAAAGTAACCGCTTTATTCGAAAAAATTCCGACTGTAAACACTATAATAGAAGACAAATACAACAATTTATGGTATTCCTACAATGAATCACTTGGTGTTTTAATTAAAGGCCCCAATGGAAAATACATCCGCACAGAAGCACCATTTTCTAATTTAACAGGTAATCTGGTAAACAAATATATTTCGGTCAATACAATCGATCCGAAGAACATTTTTATAGGGCTAACGGATGGACTCGCCCATTATGATTCTCAAATTTCAAATAAATTCATCACAAAACCTAAGGTCTTTTTTGAAAGTTTCTCCTCTACCAGCGATACGATTATCACAGGTAATCTTGAAAAACCGTTAACAGACCTTTTAATTCCTTATCAGTCCAATCACGTCAAATTTACGTTCTCCTCTCCTACCTTCGAAAATCAGGAGAATGTAACGTACTCCTACAAACTGGAACCATTTGAAGAAAACTGGCGCAATTGGTCGGGCACTTCCATAAAAGAATACACCAACCTGAGAGAAGGCAAGTACACCATGAAAATTAAAGCAAAAAACAGCTACGGCAGGGAATCCGGTGTGTCTGAAATCATTTTTACCATCTCACCTCCCTGGTACAGACATTTCCTGGCCTATCTGACCTACTTTTTATTACTTCTGGCAGCAATCTATATTGTCTCAAACAGAGTTAAACTCAAAATCAGAAAGAACAAATACTATGAAACGATAGAGCAAAGAAGACTGTATCTCGAAAAGGAATCTAAGATCAGACACGAGCAACACGAACTGGAGAAAGAAATTGAACGCCTAAAAAGCGACAAACTTCAGATAAAAATCCTCGCCAAAGACAAAGAACTGGTGAGCAATTCCCTTCAGGTTGTAAAGAAAAACAAAGTCTTAAATGGCATCATTCACAAACTAAAAGAAATCGACAACGATGCTCTCGACGAATCGACAAAATTTCAGGTGAGCAAGCTAAACAAAAGCATTGTAAAAGAGGTCAACACAGACAAAAGTTGGAAAGATCTGGAGAAGCACATCAAAAATGTACATTTTGAATTCTTAAAACGCTTAAAAGAAAAATATCCTACAATTTCTCCACGCGAACTGGATTTATCCACTTATTTACTGATGAATATGTCTACCAAAGAAATAGCCGAAATTATGAATATTTCGACAGGTGGAGTTGAATTAGCACGTTATCGACTCCGGAAAAAACTAGGTTTAAACAAAAAAGAAAACCTGATTGGATTTCTGATGAGTATCTAAAAACAAAAAGGCATTCTGTAGAGAATGCCTTTTTATTAGTTTATAAATTCTAATGTTCGTTCCAAAGCCATGCCTCTGGATCCTTTTATCAGAATTGTATTTTCTTTAAAATGTATCGTCTTCAAAAACTCAGCAAAAACATCAAAAGTTTCAAAAAACTGAAGTTTGTCGCTGACCACTTTTGTTTCGTAAAAGTACTTCCCAATCAAATAACAAACGGATTGATTTTGATCGGATAGTGAATCTACAATTTGTTTATGTTCCTGTTGGCTTTCGTCGCCAAGTTCAAACATATCACCTAAGATCATGACCTTGTTCGAATTTTCCAATTGCAGGAAATTAGTAATAGCCACAGCCATACTGCTCGGGTTTGCATTGTAGGCATCCAGAATAATCTCATTCAATCCCTTCTTTAATAACTGAGATCTGTTGTTCTCCGGTATGTAATTTTCGATAGCCTGTTTCACCGCCTTTTCTTCTACCTTAAAATAAGCTCCCATTGCTACGGCCGCATTGATATTATTTGCGTTATAAAGTCCTATTAAATGCGATTCTACGCTAAAATTATCGTACCCGATCACCACAAATGGATTGGCCTGAATACTATTGATTTTCAGGTTTGCCTGAGCATTATTCACTCCAAAAGTAAAAGATTCAATTCCGGCTGATTTTTCAATCTGGATTGGATCTTCGAGGTTTACAAAAGCAATCTTGTGGTTTTTCGCCAGATATTGGTACATCTCGCTTTTACCAATAATTACTCCTTCAACACCGCCAAAACCTTCTAAATGTGCTTTTCCGAAATTGGTAATATAGCCAAAATCAGGCTGTGCAATCTCACACAAGAACGCTATTTCTTTCTTGTGATTTGCTCCCATTTCAACAATTCCGATTTCTGTCTCTTTTGTAAAAGACAACAAAGTCAGCGGAACCCCAATATGATTGTTTAAGTTCCCAACAGTTGCTTTGGTTTTAAACTTCTGAGATAAAACTACATTGATCAATTCCTTGGTAGTTGTTTTTCCGTTACTTCCTGTTAAAGCAATAATGGGAAGTTTCAAATATGCTCTGTGATACTTTGCCAGTTCCTGCAATGTTTCTAAGCTGTCTTCTACCAAAATTGTCCTGTCGTCAATAGCATAAGCGGCATTGTCAATAACAACAAACAAGGCTCCCAATTCTAGCGCCTGCGAAGCAAAAGTATTGGCATCAAAGTTTTCTCCTTTTATAGCAAAAAACATAGAATCCTTTTCAATTTTTCTCGTATCAATTGAAACTGATTTACATTTTAAAAACAAATTATGAAGGTCCTTAATATTCATTTATAAAAAATTTTACATATTAAAAATAAGCAATAAAAAAATTCCAAATTCCAAAAGCTGCGTAAATCAGTTGGAATTTGGAATTTTTTTATTGAATTTTCTTGATTTTAGTTTCTAGGTGATTTTCTTTTCTCAGATTTAGCACCTACTCTGGACATTGCACATCTAAATCCGATGTAATCAGTTGCCATATCCTGAGGGAAATATCTTCTTTGACCCGGATCCAGCCAATAAGCTCTGTCTCTCCATGAACCTCCTTTGTAAACTCTTACATTATCATCGATTAATGTTGTACGTTTACTTGAGTTGTCATATTTCTTAACCATCTGACCTAAACTATCTGTTGTGATATTGTGTTTAGGTGAGTTGTACATCGCCTGATCTGCTTTTGATCCTGATTCAGAATCTCCGAAATCAAAATATTTAGAAGATTGCTTGTCTCCGTCTCTGTAGTTAATGTTGTTACTTGTATCGAAGTTAGTTCTTAAGTAAGTTTCATTTTCATCAACAGGAACCTGAGCAATTTCTCCAGGTAAATTTGTTGCTACTTTTTTACCATTACTTAATGTTTTGTATTGAATATTATCTTTAGTAATAATTTCAATTTTACCATCTTTCCCGATTTTGTTTTTAGCATACTGATTTCCTCTAAAGTAGTTGAAATCATTTGCTTCGTTATCGATAATAGGTCTGTAAACGTCAGCAACCCATTCGGCAACGTTTCCTGCCATATCATACAATCCAAAATCGTTAGGAGCGTAACTTTTTACAGAGTTTGTAATATCTGCACCATCATCAGACCAACCTGCAATTCCACCGTAATCACCGTTTCCTTGTTTGAAGTTAGCCAATTGATCTCCTTTGTTTTTACGTTTTGCAGAACGTGTATAATCTCCAGACCAAGGATATTTCTTTTGTCCTTTATAGATATTGTATTCTCTTTGTCCAACATCAGCAGCAGCAGCATATTCCCACTCCGCTTCGGTAGGAAGTCTGTATTCCGGCAAAATAAGTCCTGAAGAACGTTGTGCATATACATTTTTCTCTTCCTGAACAACACCGTCTTTACCTGCTTTAGGTTTTTTTCTTCCGCTAGGGTTTTTCTTTAACACAAGCTCTTCGTTACCTCCGTAAGTTGTACTTGGAGAAGCAACATAACCTTCTGTATTAAATAAACTTTCAGCGCTAACATCCTGAGTTTTTGCTCCTCTTTTAAGGTAACCGTTTTTCTCTAAAACTGCTTCGTTCACACGATCAGTTCTCCATTTAGCAAATTCAACAGCCTGAATCCAATTTACACCTACTACCGGGTAGTTTGCGTAAGATGGATGTCTTAAGTAGTTGTTTGTCATCGTTTCGTTGTATCCTAAACGATTTCTCCATACTAAAGTATCAGGAGATGCTCCTTCGTAAATATTCTTGTAATTTTCTTCTGTTGGTGGGAAAACTTTCTTTAACCATTCCAGGTACTCTAAGTACATACCGTTTGTAACTTCCGTTTCATCCATATAGAATGACTGAACGTGTTGTTGAGTTGGTGTGTTATTCCAATCGTGCATAACATCATCTTGTACTTTACCCATCGTAAATGTACCTCCCTCAACAAAAACTAAACCAGGACCTGCCTGTTGTTTTTTTCCTGCATTTCTGGCAGCAGTTCCATTTTGACTGTCTACGTCCCAACCAGTTGCCCTGGAAGCATGACTGGAACTCGATTTTTTGCTACAACTAGCCGTGCCTAACATCAATACCATTGACATCATTAATTGCAAGACTACAATTTTGTTTACTTTCATACTCATTCTTAGGTGATAAATTTAGGTGCTGCAATATAATAATTAACATTTAATTGGCAACATCTGTTCTAATAATTTTATTTCGCTGTTTTTTACCAGAAAATAACCTATTGTTACGAACGCAAAAATATACTTTTTATTATTTACTATAACATGAAATACTATATTTTTACCTACTAAAATATTTTTAATTAAAAACCGTTTTATCCGCTAATGAAACAAGTCCTGATCTTATATCTTTTTCTCCTTCCATTTATCTCATTTTCTCAGATAAATGGCGACTTTACGTTAGATTGGCAAAACAAAAAAGAGATGAGTTTTGGCGACTCAAAATTAAAAATACCGTATTTTTCCGGAAACAGTTTTCGGTATGATACTACTAAAAAAAGCATAATATTACTGCTCAATCTGACCGAATCCGGTTATTCAAACTACAATTCGATTCAAATTTTCAATGTCGTTTACGAATCCGTTTCAACTGCCGACCTGGGCGACCTTTCGCTCGAGAATATCCCTGAAAAACCAAATGAGTCTCTTAAAACAACTACCTCAAGAGACCTAAAGCAGGTATTCTTATCATTATCGCCTATTATAAAAGAAGGAAACAGCTTCAAACGAATCCGATCTTTTTCTTACAAAAAAACCTCCGATAGCACTGCAAAAAACAATACTTCTTCTTCTTTTCAAAAAGCAAATACAGTTTACAATTCTGTATTAGCTACGGGAGACTGGTATCGTTTTTACATTGAAAAATCGGGCATCTACAAAATCTCGAGATCTTTTCTTCAAAGCCTGGGATTTGACCCCGGAAAAACAGATCCAAGAAGAATTAAAATTTATGGAAATGGAGGAAAAATGCTTCCTCTTGCCAACAACGCTTATTATCCGGAAGATCTGGCAGAAAATGCGATTCAGATCGTTGGTGAAACAGACGGTGTATTCAACAACGAAGATTATATTCTTTTTTATGGTGAAGGCGTTGAAAACTGGAACACAGAAAGCCAGACTAACCTGAACTTGTACGACACCAAATCCTATTATTATATTACCACTACAGGCAGTGATGGAAAACGAATCGCTCCTCTAAATCAACCCACCGGCAACAGCACTTTAGAGCTCAATACTTTCGACGATTATCAATTTCATGAGATCGACAAAATAAACATCGCTCATTTGGGACGCCAGTGGTGCGGAGAATCTTTTGACATTACTCAGGAGCAGGAATTCAGCTTTAACTTTCCCAACATCGACACTTCAGTCCCTGTAAAAATAGAACTCAAAGCAGCCTCTGCAGCCTACACTCCTACTTCGTTTACCATTTCGGCCAACGGACAAAACATCGGAAGCCTTAATTTTCAAGCCTTGGCACTAAATGCTGATATCAAATATTACAATCAGGAATTACCCTCCAACGCAGCCTTTACCGGAGCCGAAAATGTAAAAATAAAACTCACCTACAACAACAATGGTGTTCCCGGATCAAAAGGCTATCTTGATTTCATAAATCTGACTGCCAAAAGAAAACTTCTAGGCATCGGTAAACAATTCAGATTTCAATACAATTTAGCAGGTTCAACTCCCGGAATAGCCAATTACACCATCGGAAATGCCGCCGCCATTTCTCAAATTTGGGACGTTACTGATCCTACTAACACCTTAAAAGTAGAAAACAACAACCAAGCCAACTTAAGCTTTAAGGCATCGTTAGGTGAAATCAGAACATACATCGCCCTTGACCCTGCCGATTATTACGCTCCTTTAAAAGAAAGTCAATCTAAAGTTGCGAACCAAAATTTAAAAGGAACACTTTTCAGGAATGCGCAAAACAGTTTTCAAGACATCGACTATATAATCGTGACGCCAAAAATCCTTGTTTCTCAAGCTGAAAAACTAGCTACTTTCCACCGGATAAATTCTAATTTGAATGTAAAAGTAATTCTACTGGAGAACATCTACCAGGAATTCTCTTCCGGAAAACAAGACGTGGCAGCCATTAGAAACTGCATTCGATACTTATACAGCAACGCTTCTGCTTCCGAAAAAAGACTTAAATACGTAAATCTGTTCGGAGACGCCTCATTTGACTACAAAGACCGAATTACAAACAATACCAACATTGTACCGGTATATCAGTCCGTGGTCAGCAACTCTACCGGAGAAGCCTCATTTGCCTCAGATGATTTTTACGGGCTTATGGATGCCAATGAAGGGGTTGTCGTTTTCCCTTTTGGAGGAATTGATATCGCTGTAGGCAGAATGTTAATTTCAGACAATACTCAGGCAGCAGAAATGGTCAACAAAGTTTTAGAATACCACGACCAGAAATCATTTGGAAACTGGCGCAACAATGTTGTTATGGTAAGTGACGACTCTGACCGAACCTCAGACACAACCTTACAATCACGCCAGAACACCCTGGCCGATGCAATCTCAACCCAAAAACCATTTTTAAACGTAGAAAAGATTTTCCTTGATGCCTACGCCCAGGAAGCTTCCGCAGGAGGATCGAGGTACCCGAAGGCAAGAACCGATATATTTAATGCTTTTGAAAAAGGTGCTTTAGTCTTTAATTACCTTGGACATGGCGGCGAAGACGGTCTCGCAGCCGAAAGAATCTGGGAAAAATCAGACGGTCAAAACCTGAACAATCAATACAAATACCCCTTATTCATTACAATAACCTGCGAGTTTTCGAGATTTGACGACCCAACAAGACCAACCGCAGGAGAATATACTTTTTGGAATCCAAAAGGAGGCGCCATCTCCATGTTAACCACCATTCGCGCCATAGGACAATACAATGCAGAAAATTTTAATGACAGCCTGAACAAAAACCTGTTCTCATACGGATCCAACCAATACACAAGCATCGCCGAAGCACTTCGAATTTCTAAAAATGAAAACCCAAGCTCATCCAGTAATGTTATTTTTTACATTGGCGATCCTGCTTTGATGCTTGCCATTCCGAAACCAAAAATCAGTTTAACAAAAATCAATGACATTGCGATTTCTCAGCCTATTCCCGACTTTAAATCCTTGTCAAAAATTAAAATCACAGGAGAAATCACAGACGAAAACAACACGCTGTTAAGCAATTACAATGGCGAACTGGCAACTGCCATCTTCGACAAATTAATCACCACCAGCACCCTAAATAATGATGGATATAGCCCTGCAATGTCATTCAAAATACTGGGAGAAACTATCTTCAGAGGAAATGCTTCGGTAACCAACGGTCAGTTTGAATTCAGCTTTGTTGTACCCCGAGACATCCGTGTTCCTGTTGATTACGGTCGAATCAGTTTTTACGCAAAGAAAAACCAAACACTTGAAAATCAATCAGGTTACAACACCACTATAAAAATTGGAGGAATAAATGAAAATGCTCCACAGGACAATATAAGTCCAAAAGTGAAGTTATATATGAACGATGAAACTTTTGTATCGGGAGGAATTACAAACGAATCGCCCTTTTTACTGGCGTTTCTTGAAGATGAAAACGGAATCAATACAGCAAGCGGAATCGGGCATGACATTACAGCAGTGCTGGACGGCGATGTAAGCAATCCTTTTGTTCTAAATGATTATTATCAGACAAAACTTGACGATTACACCAATGGAAATTTACGTTTTCCATTGCGAAATCTTGCTGCCGGAATGCACACGATAACATTTACAGCATGGGACGTTTACAACAATCCCGTAACGAGTGAAATACAATTTATAGTTGTTGGAAATGAATCGCTGACCTTAACACACGTTCTTAATTATCCTAACCCATTTTCAACCTATACGCAATTTTGGTTTTCACACAACAGGCCTTACGAACCTCTGGATGTGCAAGTTCAGGTAATGACTATAACCGGAAAAGTCGTTTGGACAAAAAACCAAATCGTCACCACAGAAGGTTTTTTATCGAGAGAAATCACCTGGGATGGAAAAGATGATTTTGGCGATCGAATCGGGAAAGGCGTATACATTTACAAACTCACTGTCAAATCTAATTTAACAAATAAAAAAGCAGAAAAATACGAAAAGCTTGTCATTTTATAATATTCTATATATTTGTATCACCAACACCATACCTAACATAAATGAAAAAAATATCGCTTCTATTAATTTGCCTTTTAATTATTCCGTACGCAAAAGCTCAAAACATTGAACGCCCTATTACTACAGGAGTACCTTTTTTATTAGTCGCAGCTGACGCAAGAGCTGCAGGTTTAGCCGATCAGGGTGTCGCTACATCAGCCGACGCTTATTCGCAACAATGGAACCCTGCGAAATATGCTTTCTCCGTAGACAAGCAAGGATTTTCTATCAGCTACACCCCTTATTTGACAGACTTAGCCAATGATATTTCATTAGGTCAGGCAACCTATTACAACAAAATTAACGACCGAAGTGCCTTTGCAGGAAGCTTTCGTTATTTTGGCTTTGGGGATATTGAACTAAGAACAACCGGAGACCCAAATGAAGCCGCAAGAATCGTTTCTCCAAATGAGTTTGCCTTAGACGGTTCTTACTCTTTAAAATTAAGCGAGAAATTCTCAATGGCGGTAGCCGCAAGATACATTCGTTCTAATCTGAAAATTGCTTCTGAAGAAGTTGACGCGTCAGCTTCAAGCACTTTTGCGATAGACGTTGCCGGATTCTACCAATCAGAAGAAATCGCTTATGCTGATTTTAACGGAAGATGGAGAGGTGGTTTCAACCTGCAAAACCTTGGACAAAAAATAAGCTACGATAACGACGATATCAGTTCTAATTTTTTACCGGCAAACCTTAGATTAGGAGGAGGTTTTGATTTCATCTTAGACGACTATAACAAAGTAGGTCTTAGTGTTGAATTTACCAAACTTTTAGTTCCAACGCCTCCGGGAGCAGGAACTCCTGTAGATGCAAACGGTGATGGTGATTTTACAGATCCGGGAGACATTTCTCAGGCACAAGCTGATGCAGCAAAATACAAAACCTACAAAGACATTGGCTGGGTATCCGGAATTTTTAAATCTTTCGGAGATGCTCCGGGTGGTTTCAGTGAAGAATTAAAAGAAATCACTTATAGTGTAGGTGCAGAATATATGTATCAGGATGCCTTTGCTGTAAGAGCAGGATATTTTCATGAAAGTCCTGTAAAAGGAGCCAGACAATTCTTCTCTTTAGGAGCAGGATTCAAATACAATGTAGTAAAAGTTGACGTTTCGTATTTATTTTCAACATCAAAAGTTAAAAATCCGTTAGAAAATACACTTCGTTTTTCTTTAACCTTTAACTTTGGCGACAAATACGAAGTTTATTAAAACCAGAAAATAAAAAATTAATAACAATCCAAATTCCTGTTTCTTTAGGAATTTGGATTTTTTTTCCCTTAAACAGAAATGAAAGAAATAAGCATTACATCATCCTTCAACATTTACAATAACCTTGAAGAACTCCCAAAAGACATTCAGGAGTTAATGAGTCAGGCGGTCGAAGTTCGCAAAAAAGCATATGCGCCCTACTCTCAATTTCGGGTTGGAGCTGCTTTACTTTTAGACAATGGAAAAATAGTGATAGGATCTAATCAGGAAAATGCAGCATATCCTTCGGGATTATGCGCCGAACGTGTTGCCATTTATCATGCCGGAAGTGTATATCCGGAAGCTAAAATTCTAAAAATAGCCATTACAGCAGCTTCAGACACTAATCAGACCACAGCACCGATTCCGCCTTGTGGATCTTGTCGTCAATCTATTGCAGAATACGAGATCAGACAGGACACCCCTATTGAAATCTTTTTTATGGGAGAAATCGGAGAAGTTTACAAATCGGCATCCCTAAAAAATTTACTCCCGTTTATGTTTGATAAAAAGTTCTTGTAAAAAAAAGCCAAAAAGTAGCTTTTAAATTTTACTTCTTACTAGGAATGTCTTATTTTTGCATCCCGACCTTTCGGGCGCAAATTTGTGGGAGGAAACTATTTTGCGTTACAGGCAACAATTGATAACACAAACAAACTTTAGCAAAAGAAAGAATTCAGATGAAAGAAGTTACAAAAGAGGTATATTTAAAGTGGTACGAAGACATGCTACTTTGGAGGAAGTTTGAAGATAAACTTGCAGCATTATACATTCAACAAAAAGTTAGAGGTTTTCTACACCTATATAATGGTCAGGAAGCTGTATTAGCAGGAGCTTTACACGCTATGGACCTGACCAAAGACAAAATGATTACTGCTTACAGAAACCACGTACAGCCAATCGGTATGGGAGTTGATCCGAGACGTGTAATGGCTGAACTTTTAGGAAAAGCAACCGGTACCTCTAAAGGTATGGGAGGATCTATGCACATTTTCTCTAAAGAACACCGTTTTTACGGAGGACACGGAATCGTAGGTGGACAAATTCCGGTAGGAGCTGGTTTAGCTTTTGCAGATAAATATTTTGAAACAGGAGGAGTTACTATGACCTATTTTGGTGATGGAGCTGCGAGACAAGGTTCTTTACACGAAGCTTTCAACATGGCAATGTTATGGAAATTACCGGTTGTATTTATCGTTGAAAACAACGGTTATGCGATGGGAACTTCTGTGGAAAGAACTGCAAACCACACCGACATCTGGAAACTTGGTTTAGGATATGAAATGCCTTGCGGACCTGTTGACGGAATGAACCCGGTAAAAGTTGCCGAAGCAATGACAGAAGCAATCGACAGAGCACGTCGTGGTGACGGACCAACTTTCCTTGAAATGAAAACGTACCGTTACAGAGGACACTCTATGTCTGACGCACAATTGTACCGTTCTAAAGAAGAGGTAGAAGAATACAAAAAAATTGACCCTATTACTCAGGTTTTAGACGTAATTATGGATCAAAAATACGCTACAGAAGAAGAAATTGAAGTAATCGACCAAAGAGTAAAAGACCTGGTTGAAGAATGTGTGAAATTCGCTGAAGAATCTCCATATCCTGAATTACAACAATTGTATGATGTAGTATACGCACAAGAAGACTATCCATTCACACCTCATAAACTATAAATCAATGGCAACAATTATTACAATGCCTCGTTTGAGCGATACTATGACAGAAGGAACGGTAGCGACTTGGCTTAAAAAAGTAGGCGACAAAATTAGCGAAGGAGATATCTTAGCTGAGATTGAAACAGACAAAGCAACAATGGAATTTGAGTCTTTCAACGAAGGAACTCTTTTACATATCGGAATACCAGCGGGAGAAACTGCTCCTGTTGACTCTTTATTAGCAATCATTGGAAACGAAGGAGAAGATATTTCTGCTCTTTTAGCCGGTGGTGCTGCCCCTGCTGCAGAAGCACCAAAAGCGGAAGCTGCCCCTGCTGCAGAAACAAAAACAGAAACTGCTGCTCCTGCAAAAGCAGCAACTGAATTACCAAAAGGTGTTGTAGTAGTTACTATGCCACGCTTGAGCGACACGATGACTGAAGGAACAGTAGCTACCTGGTTGAAAAAAGTAGGTGACGCTGTTGCTGAAGGAGATATCTTAGCAGAAATTGAAACAGACAAAGCTACTATGGAGTTTGAGTCTTTCAATGCTGGTACTTTATTATATATCGGAATTCAGGAAGGAAATACAGCTCCTGTTGACAGCTTGTTAGCTATCATCGGACCTGCCGGAACTGATGTTTCGGGAATTTCTGCAAACTATACTGCCGGAGGTGCTGTAAGCGCTCCTGCAACTGAAGAAACTAAAACTGCTCCTGCTGCTGAAAAAGCAACAGAAACGGTAGCCGAAACTTCAAACGGAGGAAGAATTCTAGCTTCGCCATTAGCGAAGAAAATCGCTTCTGACAAAGGAATTTCATTAAATCAGGTTAAAGGTTCAGGAGAAAACGGACGTATCGTGAAAAGCGATATCGAGAACTTTACTCCTGCCGCACAAACACCTGCTGCGGCTGCCGCAACTACAACTTCTGCTGCTAAACCACAAGAAGTCGCACCTGCTGCACCAAAAGTATTTGTTCCTGCCGGAGAAGTTTTCACAGAAGAGATCAAAAACTCTCAAATGCGTAAAATTATCGCAAAACGTTTGGCAGAATCTTTATTTACAGCACCTCACTACAACTTAGTGATCGAAGTAAGCATGGACGAAGCTATGGGAGCAAGAGCAACAATCAATACGGTTCCGGATACAAAAGTATCTTTTAACGATATGGTAATTAAAGCTTGTGCTTTAGCCTTGAAAAAACACCCAAAAATCAACTCTCAGTGGAAAGAAGATGCAATCATCATCAACCACCATGTAAACATTGGTGTTGCCGTAGCAGTTGAAGACGGATTAGTAGTTCCTGTATTGAAATTTACAGACGCTATGAGTTTATCACAAATTGGCGCAAGCGTAAGAGATCTTGCCGGAAGAGCGAAAAACAAAAAACTGGGACCACAGGAAATGGAAGGAAGCACCTTTACCGTTTCTAACCTTGGAATGTTTGGTATCACTGAATTCAATTCAATCATCAACCAGCCAAACTCTGCAATCCTTTCTGTAGGAGCAATTGTAGAAAAACCGGTAGTAAAAAATGGTCAGATTGTAGTTGGAAACACCATGATGCTTTCATTAGCATGTGACCACAGAACAATCGACGGTGCAACCGGAGCTCAGTTTTTACAAACATTAAAACAATACATCGAAAGCCCGGTGACCATGTTAGCATAATTTTTATGCCCATGTCCGTCTGAGCAAAGTCAAAATGACTAAGCGAAGTCGAACGTCAGTCTGAGCGAAGCCGAACGTCAGTCTGAGCGAAGTCAAAATGACTAAGCGAAGTCGAACGTCAGTCTGAGCGAAGTCGAATGTCAGTCTGAGCGAAGTCGAAGACCCCCCTCATAATAAAATCCCGTCCTGAAGTTTTTCGGGACGGGATTTTTTGTTTAATTTTCATCCTCAAATCCAAAACACATAAAAATGAAGAAAATAACTCTTGTAGCTTTATTCTTAGCAGCTCTTGCCTGCCAGAAAAAAGAACAAACCGAAAAAAATACAGCCGTCATTGACGAACACAGCTATTCTAAGCCTGAACTCGCTGTCGTTAAACACCTTGATCTCGATATCAAAGTAGATTTTGACACACAAACCATTACCGGAAAAGCATCGTGGCAAATTGACAATGTTAGCAAAGGAAACGAAATCATCTTCGACGAAAACACGCTTAACATTACCAAAGTAACCTTAGGAGACGAAGAAAAAGAAACGAAATTCAAACTTGGCACCGACGTAGAATTTCACGGAAAACCACTTCACATTACTATCGAACCCAACACTACTAAAGTTAACATTTACTACAGCACTACTAAAGACGCAGTGGCACTACAATGGCTAACTCCGGAACAAACGGCAGACAAAAAGAAACCATTCTTATTCTCTCAGGGCGAAAGTGTTTGGTCCCGTACCTGGATTCCATGTCAGGACTCACCGGGCATCCGTTTTACGTACAATGCAAAAGTTACGGTTCCTAAAGATTTAATAGCCTTAATGAGCGCTGTTAATCCGCAAAAGAAAAACGACACCGGAGTTTACACCTTCAAACAAGACAAAGCAATTCCTTCTTATCTAATGGCTATCGCTGTTGGAGATCTTGAATTTCAATCTATCGACAAAAGAACCGGAGTTTACGCAGAACCTTCTTTACTGAAAAAAGCAGCATGGGAATTTGCCGAATTAGGCAACATGGTAGGCGCTGCCGAAAAACTATACGGACCCTACCGTTGGGGACGTTACGACGTACTGGTTTTACCACCAAGCTTTCCTTATGGCGGAATGGAAAATCCAAACCTAACTTTCCTTACTCCTGGCGTTATTGCAGGAGATCGCTCTCTAACAAGCCTTTTAGCACATGAGCTAGGACACAGCTGGAGCGGAAATTTAGTAACTAATGCCACCTGGGATGATATTTGGTTAAACGAAGGATTTACGACTTATGTAGAACACAGAATTGGAGAAGCCATCTTTGGAAAGAAAGAATTTGAAATGCAAAACGTTATCACAAACAAAGAATTAGTCGATAATGTAGCTGAATATGGAAAAGAAAATCCGGACACGAGATTAAAAGTTAGCCTTACCGGAAGAAATCCGGACGATGGAATTAGCCAAATACCGTATGTAAAAGGATATGCATTTTTAAGAGTTATTGAGAATGCTGTTGGCCGTGAAAAATTCGATCCGTTTATTAAAAATTATTTCGATTCACATGCTTTCCAATCGATCACAACAGAAGACTTCGTAAAATATATTAACGAAAACCTTATTAAAGGCGACAAAGCTCTGGCAGATAAAATAAAACTGGACGAATGGATTTACAAACCGGGAATTCCGTCAAACATCCTTCCGGTAAGTTCTCCTGATTTTGATGCGATTGATAAAATCCAAAAAACATGGAGAGAAACAGGCGTAACAGGTCTAAGTAAAAAAATTACAACAACTGCCGAAAAACAGCATTTTATCGATCATCTTCCAACTGACATTACAGCAAAAGAGATGGAAGCTATTGACAAAGAATTTAACTTTACAAAAGGCGGTAACTTCATCATCAAACGTCAGTGGTTTGCGCAAGCCATTGAACACCAATACAAAGCAGCCAATCCTGCTATTGAGCAATTTCTAATTGGAATAAGCCGAACCGGATCGGTAATGATGTTGTACAAAGAAATGGTTAAAACTCCTGAAGGAAAAGCATGGGCTAAACAGATTTTCGAAAAAGCAAAATCAGGTTACCATGCTACAACTATTCAGGCTGTTGAAGGCATTTTGAAATAGTATTCAGTATTCAGTTTGCAGTCGCAGCTCTCAGTCGCAGCTCTCAGTCTCAGCTCTCAGTCTCAGTCTCAGTCTCAGTCTCAGTCTCAGTCTCAGTTTACAGTAACTGGGACTGAAAACTGCCAACTGAATACTTACTTATTCCTCGCTTCAATCCACTTTGACATGTACATGGTGCTTTTATAAGCATGATGCTGCAATAAACTCCCCATAAAATTATGCAAACGATGGCTTTTAGCATCCATTAACAATGAATTTACCACAGACATGAATCCATCTGAGTATTTATCTTTCAAATAACACTCGTTGATAATTGCAATTCCCTTCTTTTGAGCCTCGTTCCAAAGATTCTCATCCTGATAAAGTCGAATTGCTTTCTTAGCAAATTCAGCCTCATCATCTTCTATAAAACCATTCCAGGGTAAATTAGCATGCATCGCTTCAGAACCAATTGCAGTGGTCACACTTGGCGTTCCGCATTGCATAGCTTCTAACAATTTCCCTTTTAAACCTGCTCCAAAACGAATTGGCGCCAGTACAACTCTTGCATTTTTCACGATTTCGACAGCATCTACTGCCCTTCCCATGATATAAAATCCATTCTTAGGCTGATGGATCTGCAGTACTTTCTGTGACGGATAAGCGCCGTAAATTTCCAAAACAGCTGTAGGGAAATCTTTTTTGATCAAAGGCCAAATTACTTCTCTTAAGTACTGAACCGTATTCCAATTGGGCTCATGAAAGAAATTCCCAATAAAAACAAACGTGTTCCTTTCTTCAAATGATGGTAATTTCAAAAGATCATCTTCAGACATAGAATCTGTCAAAAAAGGAAGATACAAAAGTAAATCGGCATTGATTCTGAACTTGTCTTTTAGAACATCCATTTCAAACGTCGAAATAATCAAAGACAAATCACATCTTAAAATACTGGCAATTTCTCGTTTTGCTACTTCTTCAGAAAAAAGATCTGTCACTTCAAACTTTCGATTTTCTTTAAAAGCCTTTTGCCTGGCAGCACGTAAACAATGCAAATCTTCAGTATCGAGAATCCGAATCGCATCAGGACAGTTTTCCGTCACTCGCCATCCAAATTGTTCTTCGATCATAAAACGATCAAAAAGAACAACTTGCGGGTTTAGTTCCTTTACAAAATCATCAAAACTGGCCGAATTGAGCTCAATGCTTTTTTTCGCTACTCCGAACTCAGACAAATCCACCATAAAATCGCTGTCTAATGCCGCACTGACAAATGTGATGTCAAATTCATTCTGTTTAAAAATAGAAATTAACTGCATCATTCTTCCTCCGGCAGCAGACGAATTTGGCTCGGGCCAGACAGAACCGATAATTAAAAGTTTTTTCATTGGATTCATTTACATTGCATTCAAGCTACAAAATAATGCTTTTTTGAGCGTATTCACATGGAATTTCCTGTTTTTTGGTCATAAAAATGAGTAATTTTGCAGCATACAAATTTCGGAATCAATTATGTTAGGATTAAAATTAGCCACAGACCCGCGCTGGGTAAATATAGTAGAATCAAATATCGAAGAGATTTTGACGGATCATGCGTGGTGCGAGCAAAAAGCAGCTTCAAATGCCATCAGCTTAGTGACTTACAATTCTGAACTGGAAGAATTGGTTACCGAAATGCTTGTAATCGCCAGAGAAGAGCTCGAGCACCTACAAATGGTGCACGATATTATCAAAAAAAGAGGTTTGACCTTAGGGCGTGAACGAAAAGATCACTATGTAAATGAACTTTTTAAATTTATGAAAAAAGACGGAAGCCGCAGAGATGCTCTTTGCGACCGTCTGTTGTTTTCGGCTATGATTGAAGCCAGAAGCTGTGAGCGCTTTAAAGTACTTTCTGAAAACATAAAAGACGAAGAACTGGCTAAATTCTATCGCGATTTAATGATTTCTGAAGCCGGACATTATACTACATTTTTAGGTTTTGCACGAAAATACACAGACAATATAGATATTGATAAACGCTGGAAAGAATGGATTGAATTTGAAGGTTCAATTATTACCAACTACGGAAAAAGCGAAACCGTACATGGATAATATTCTTTTAACTCGATTTTCATTTTTTACCTATAAATACCACAACTTGTTATGTCTACAAATAAAATAAAGACCATTTTACTAAAAACGGCCAAATACCTTGGGATTACCTTTGTTGTCATTATAGGACTACTATTCCTTACTCCCATTATTTTTGAAGATCAAATCAAGGAACAAATTAAAAAAACCGCTAACGAAAAGCTAAGTGCAGAATTGAATTACTCTGATGTTTCGGTTTCGTTTTTTCAACATTTCCCTTCGCTTACTTTAACCTTAAGCGATTTACACCTAAACGGATCGGCTCCTTATACAAAAGAAAAATTCATCACTGCGAAAGAAGTTTCGTTTGGTATCAATGTAGCCAGTCTGGTTTTCAGCAAAGAAGTAAAAATCGATCAGATTTATCTATCAGATTCCTTTATCAATGTAAAAGTAAACGAAGAAGGAGAAGCCAATTACAATATCTACAAATCAAATTCTCAGGCCGAAGCCCCTAAAGACAGTACCGAAACCGCTTTAAAACTGGAACGAATTGAAATTTTAAACAGTAAAATTGTTTACGATGACAAATCAACCAAAATCCATTTTGATGCGTTCGGGTTTGATTATTTAGGAAAAGGAGATTTAAACAAAGCCGTTTTTGATTTGTATTCGAAAGCAAAAATTGAAAAATTGAATATTGTTTATGAAAATGAACCTTATTTAATGAATAAAAAAGTGAACGCTGATTTGATTACAAAAGTCAACGTCAACTCCCTGTCCTTTTATTTCCAACAGAATAACCTTAAAATAAATGATCTTGTGGTCGACTTTATAGGGAAATTCGACTTCCTGAAAGACGGTTATAATATGGATTTTGTGATCAAATCAGACAACAGTGATTTACACGATGTTTTTACCGCCTTCCCTCCAAAATACATTACCTGGCTGTCGAAAACAGAATTAAAAGGAAATACCAACCTGCTTTTAACTTTAAAAGGAGACTATATTGCCGCACAGAACATTGCACCGGATCTTAATCTGGATGTAAAAATAGACAGCGGATTTGTCAATTATAACAAAAGCGCTTTTCCGGTTTCCAATTTAAATTTAGAGATCAAAACAAAAGTTCCGTCTTTAAATCCGGACCTGCTAATTGTTGATGCTAAAAATCTTTCGTTGAACATGAACAAAGATTATTTAAAATCGAAATTTTATGTAAAAGGCATAAAAACCCCGGATATTAACGCCGATTTTAAAGCCAAAATTGATCTTGGAAAATTAATGCAGGCACTTGGAATTCCGAATATCGTTTTAAAAGGAAATCTGGCAGGAGACGTAAAAGCTAATGGGAAATTTGACTTAAAAAACAAACTTCTTCCCGTTACCAACGGAACTATTGACTTGGTAAACGGTTACCTAAAAACACCTTATTACCCAAATCCGATCACAGACATCACCATCAAATCTAAGATTGAGAACCCTAAAGGAACTTTTGGCGATTTAAAAATAAACCTAAAACCCGCTCAGTTTACTTTTGAAGGAAAACCTGTTTTCGTAGAAGCCGATTTGAGTAATTTTAATGATTTGGCTTACGACATCAAAGCCAAAGGAGAACTGGACGTGAACAAAATCTACAAAGTTTTCTCTCAGCAAGGACTTGATTTGGACGGTTCCGTAAAAGCCGATTTGGTTTTAAAAGGAAAGCAAAGTGATGCCGAAAAAGGGAATTACCGCAAGCTGTACAACAAAGGAACACTTGAACTTAGAAATATTGGAATAACTTCTGAATATCTTCCGAAGAAATTCATCATCAAAGAAGGCATTTTCAAAATCAATCAGGATAAAATGTCCTTCAATAACTTTTTGGCTGCCTACGGTCAATCTGATTTCAGGCTAAATGGTTACCTGCAGAACGTTTTCAATTATGCTACTACCAATACTGGTGTTTTAAAAGGCTCTTTTAAATCGACTTCACGCTATATCAATGTGGACGAATTTATGTCGGCTACCCCGACAAATACTTCGGTTACAGAAACCAAAACGGAAGCCCAGCCTCAAAAGCAACCTGTACAAACCGGTGTAATTATAATTCCTGCCAATTTGAATCTGCAGTTTACGGCCAACGCTCAAAAAGTAAATTTTGACAAATTGAATCTTTTAAATGCTGTTGGAAATCTAAGCATGAACAAGGGTAAACTGAACATGCAGAATACCGGTTTCAATCTAATTGGCTGTGATGTTAGCATGAATGCCAATTATCAGGCAATAACTCCTAAAAAGGCCAATTTTGATTACGCGATTAAAGCCTCTGATTTTGATATCAAAAAGGCCTACAACGAAATTGAAGTCTTTAGAAAAATGGCCAGTGCCGCAGAAAAAGCACAAGGAATTGTTTCTTTAGATTACCAATTAAAAGGCCGCTTAGACAGCAATATGTCTCCGGTTTATCCATCGCTTGCAGGCGGAGGAACGCTTTCGATAAAAGATGTAAAAGTTCGCGGACTGAAAATGTTTAGTGCAGTTAGCAAACAAACCAATACAGAGTCGATCAAAAATCCGGATCTTTCGAAGGTGGACATTAAAACCACCATCAAAAACAACATTATGACGGTAGAACGTTTTAAGTTTAAGTTTGCAGGCTTCCGACCAAGAATCGAAGGTACCACAAGTCTGGACGGAAAACTAAACCTGAAAATGCGTCTGGGTCTTCCTCCGTTAGGAATTTTTGGAATCCCATTAACCATTACCGGAACTCAGGATAATCCAAAAATAAAAGTGGGAAGAAAATCCCAAAATCTAGAAGAAACAAAAGATACTGAAGAATAAAATCAGAAAACCTGTTCATAATGAGCAGGTTTTTTTATTCAAGAGCCTCTTTAAATTTTATTTGTTGGTTTTCTTATGATGATTTTCAGCTAAAACTTCGTTAAATTTTTCATACAATAGCGCTGCTATTCTATAAAAATTTGCCTTGTTTCGCTCGAAAATCCTTTAATAATTAAACCTCAAAAATAAATTCTAAACAGACTCTAAATCAAATTATATTTATAGTTTTGAATAGCAATGCAGTGTACTCATGAAACAATCTAAAAAAGGAGAGTTTTACGGCCAGACCAACAAAACGATTTCTCTTGAAGGAATAACGTTGACTGATACCGTATATACACACCCTACAGTAGACTGGCACTATCATGAGCATGCTTACTTCACTTTTATCCTGCAGGGCAATGTAATTGAAGGGAACAAAAAAGAGGTTTACAATTGCGCTCCCGGAAGTCTCTTGTTTCATAACTGGCAAGAACCACACTACAACATCAAACCGGAAGGCTTTACCAGAGGTTTTCATCTTGAAATTGAAAAAAAATGGTTTGACGACCTCACCTTAAACAGCAACAACCTGCAAGGAAGTACAACTGTCCTAAACCCCGACATCAAACTTTTGATGTATAAAATTTTCAGAGCGACCAAAATTGACGATTTTCATTTTGACCTTTCTACACAAACCCTGTTAATTGAAATCTTATCCAAACTAAATGGCGACTTTGAAGCCATAAAACATAAAAATCCTAAATGGGTTACAATGATTGATGAAATCCTTCACGATCAGCTTACCGAAACCATTACGCTTGATTATTTATCTAAAACATTAGGCATCCACCCTATTCACCTGTCAAGAGATTTTTCAAAGTATTTTCATTGCAATCTCGGAGAGTACATGCGAAAATTAAAAGTAGAAAAAGCACTTTCACTCATTGCTCTTCAAAGCAAATCCTTAACCGAAATTGCGTACGAATGCGGTTTCTCTGATCAGAGCCACCTGACCCGATCCTTTAGAGAAATAAACGGACTGAATCCTTCCGAACACAAAAAAATACTGTTCCAAAAATAAACCAGATGTTAATCCTGTACAATTTTTAGAATTTATTGCAGACTAACTTTGCCTTTCAATCTAATAATCAATCAAATGACAAAACACTTTCTTTTACTCGCCTTACTATTTTGCAATGGCATCATTTCGGCACAAAACAATAATCTGTTCAAACCCGATGCGATTACAACCGAACTGCATAAAAACAACATTGGTAAAGTTACTTTTATGAAAGGCAACATTCCTTTGGACCAGTATAAAGAATCTGATATTCTGAAATCTTTTGAGCTAACCTACAAATCTGATTTGAATATCAGAGTTTTCATGAACAACTCTGTCATCAATTACTTGCACCAATTGAATCCTGAATTATCTGCAGATCAACTTTTAACAACCGGAAACCTTCAGTTTGCCTTTTTCATCGACAATAAACTGCTCTACACTGAAAACCTTAACTACGGATGCAGCTTTGGATCAGCAGGCAGCAAAAACACTTCAACAACCTTTAGAGTCCCTTTAACCAGTACAAAAAAAGAAGACTGGTGGTCTATTTATCTATGGGAAAGATTCAAACTTAACGGCGGAGAAAAAGCCCTAACCAACGGCAAGCACAAACTAAAAATCGAAATTCGCCCTTATCTTAAATCCGATAAAAACAATGAGATTAAAACAGGAGATTTAATTGCAAAAGGAGAAGTTCAGCTCATCTTAAAAGCTCCGAAACTAACTGCCAAACAAATCGAAGTTCAGCCTATCCAACCTAACAGCGGCTGGGAAGTTTCGAATTTTGCTTTTGATAAGAAGAAAATTGAAAAACTTAATGCTGCTATTGCCAGCTACAATTTGAAGGAAATTACAAGTATCGTTGTAGTCTACGATAAAAAACTACTGCTTGAAGAATATTTTAATGATACTAACCGAAACACTTTGCACGATACCCGATCGGCAGGAAAATCTTTTGCATCAACCTTAGCCGGAATTGCCATAAACGACGGCTATCTTAAAAATGAAAATCAAACACTGAACCAGTTCTACGATTTAAAGAACTATGCCAATTATGAGTCTAAAAAAGACAGCGTAAAAATAAAGGACTTACTCTCCATGAGCTCCGCTTTTGAAGGATCTGACCAAAATAGCGATTCTCCCGGGAACGAAGAAAACATGTACCCTACAGACAATTGGGTGAAATTCACTTTAGACTTACCTATGGACAAATCCAAAACCAATGGCGGTCAATGGGATTATTTTACAGCCGGTGTGGTTTTATTGGGCGATATCATCCATAAATCTGTTCCTGGAGGATTAGAAAAATATGCCGATGAAAAGCTTTTTAAGCCTTTAAACATTACTCATTACCAATGGCAATATACTCCTCAAAAAGTAGCGAATACCGCAGGAAGCCTTCAAATGACAGCACTGGATTATGCCAAATATGCGCAATTATACCAAAATAATGGCCTTTGGAATGGTAAACAAATTCTAACGACTGATTGGGTTCAAAAAACCCTAACCCACCAGTTTCAGATTCCCGAAAGAGAAAACCAATACTACGGTTATCTGTTTTGGAACAAAACTTTTACTTTTAAAAATACTCCTTACGAAACCTATTACTGCGCCGGAAATGGCGGAAATGAGTTTATGATTTTCAAAAATATTCCGCTTGTAGTAATCATTACTTCAAAAGCCTACAACAAACCTTATGGGCACGCACAAGCTGATACCATTGTACAGGATTATATACTTCCATCAATATTAAAATAAAAGTCAGGATCAGGCTCAAAAAGGCATTCACTTTACTGTAAAGCGCGTTAGAGATGGCGATTGCTGTTCTTTTGCGATCTCTAATGGCTTTGCATTTTCTAAAATTACCTGTCATTAAAGATTTAACGTACAGGATTTTTTGAGAATTATATTAGTCCTTTACTAAACAGACAATGTTTCGGAAACATATAAAATACCTTTTGCCAACAACCACAACAAGGCCGCCATGCCTAAAAGTCCCCAAGTCCAGTTGCTGCTTCTTTTCCAACTGAAGAAAAATGTCGGGATTTCCCAATATTTAATCACGATAAAAGTGCTTACTCCAATTAATGAAACCCAAATCATCTCGGCAGAATGAATGTAAAAACTATAAAATAAAACCGAGGCAAAAAAGAGCGTTGTCACAAATTGTAAATAATAGTAATTCTTATAATTGCGTTTGTAATTATCCTTAAGCGACAACAGCAAAAACGATACAATTAGCAAACTCGTCAAAGCGGTTATTACATATGAAAAAATTGCATTATACTGCCAAATAAGGAACCCGTCTATGATTAGCGCCAAAACCACACAAGCTGCGAGCGAGTAAACACTTCTTTCAATATAAGCATCTTTCTCTTTATAGGGTATCAGAATTGGGTACATATATTTCTCTAAAATTCGCCAAAAAGGCAAAGCACAAATAGCCGCCATTACAGCAATCACAATTTCATAATTATACACCGTGTCCGCCGGAACTTTATACAAAAGATAAAACAGCGCCACAGTAACGATAATAGCAGGCAGGCAAATTGTTTTTACAGTTTCCCACTTATCATCTCCCCAGAAATTATTCTTTATTTCAAAAATATATTTCTGTACCAAATATTTACGGGTAAAAATTGCTGTGGACTGACTCCATAGCAAAAACAAACCTGTATGAATTACTATCGACCGCAATGTCATTTCTTCTATAAAACACCCCCAAACAACGCAAGCAGCCCCTACTAACAACAATTCGTACGTTAATAAAATTGCCGAAAATAAAAGTCTGAATAAGGGAGCAAACTGATTGATCAGGATACCGATCAGTGAATTCCAATAATTGCGCAACAAACCTATTATCGAACATATTGCAAAAAATGCCGAGAGATACAACATCCAATTGGTCAGCGATTGTGTTTGCATCCATAATTGAACTGCAGAATTTTTTACGGGAGTATAGACTATATGAGAGTTGGCGTAAATTTCGTTCGCTAATTGATTTCTTATCGTATCCTTTAGTCCAGAAAATTGTTTTTTGTGCTTTTGCCAATAAACAGTAGCATCAGAACCGCTTTTTTGCAAAACAGCAAACTCGTATAAAATCTTTTTTTGAGCATCGGTCAATGATGCAACTTGCTCGGGAGAGTGAATTTCTTTTGCAAACAGGCTTGTACAGAAAAGAAACAGGAGGAAAACTATTTTTTTCAAAATTTGGATAGATTAATCCTTCCAAAAATACAAATAATTAAGTATTCGATATAAAGCAAAAAACCCGTTCACCAAAGATGAACGGGTTTTGTAATAAGTAATCTAATGATTATGCTTCGAATGGAAGGATAGATACATAAGATTTGTTATCTTTTTTCTTTTGGAACTTAACAACTCCTGCTACTCTTGCGTGTAGTGTGTGATCTTTACTGATGTAAACATTTTCACCTGGATTGTGTTTTGAACCTCTTTGTCTAACGATGATGTTCCCAGCAATAGCAGCTTGACCACCAAAAATCTTAACGCCTAGACGTTTTGATTCTGATTCTCTACCATTCTTCGAACTACCGACACCTTTCTTGTGAGCCATGACGTATGAGTTTAAATATTGTTATTATTCTTTAGTAGCTTCTTTTTTTGCTTTTGGAGCTGCTTTTTTTGCTTTTGGAGCTTCTGCTTCAGCAGATACTTCTTCAGCTACAACCGCTTTTTTAGCCGCTGCTTTTTTAGTTCCACCAGCTGCAGTAATACCTTCAATTACAATTTGAGTAAGATATTGTCTGTGACCATTTCTCTTTTTGTATCCTTTTCTTCTTTTCTTTTTGAAAACGATAACTTTGTCTCCTTTTAAGTGTTGTAACACTTTAGCTTCTACTGAAGCACCTTCTATAGCTGGGGCGCCTAAAGTTACATTTCCGTTATCGTCTAATAAAAGAACTTTGTCAAAAGAAACTTTTGAACCTTCTTCGTTAGCCAAACGGTGAACATAAACCTTTAAGTCTTTGCTTACTTTAAATTGTTGCCCTGCTATCTCTACGATTGCATACATACCAAATTGATTTATTGATTTTTAAGGTTGCAAATATACAACTAATAATTTACTGTGCAATCCCTTATTCTAAAAATATTTATTTCTGCTTTATGTCTGTTTTTCAAGGCGTTTCTGCACTCCAAAAAAGCTATTTAGAAGTAAAATACTGTTAAAATTTAATCATTTCATCCCTGTTTTCCTAAATGCTAATTAAAAAAACCTATTTTTGATGTAACGATAATCAACTCTTGACTACCTATTTATTAGGTAAATATAAATTTATTAATCTTTATGAAAAATTCAATCATTATGTTAAGTGCGGCACTAATGCTCGGCGGAGTGGCTCATGCTCAAAAGGTAGCTTTTGAAGAATACAATTTAGACAACGGTATGCACGTCATTTTACACAATGATCCTTCTGCTCCGGTTGTGATTACCTCGGTTATGTACCATGTAGGATCAAAAGACGAACGTCCGGACCGAACGGGTTTTGCACATTTCTTTGAACATTTATTATTTGAAGGAACTAAAAATATCAAACGCGGCGAATGGATGAAGATTGTTACTGCTAATGGAGGTGTAAACAACGCCAACACTACTGACGACAGAACCTATTACTACGAAGTTTTACCTTCGAACAACCTAGAACTTGGCTTATGGATGGAATCGGAAAGATTAATGCATCCGATTATCAATAAAATTGGAGTTGACACTCAAAACGAAGTGGTTAAGGAAGAAAAAAGACTGCGTTATGACAATCAGCCTTACGGAAACATCTTGCCGGTTGTAAAAGAAAATATGTTCAAAAAACATCCGTACCGCTGGACCACTATTGGTTCCATGAAAGATCTGGATGCCGCAACTCTTGAAGAATTTCAGGCATTCAATAAAAAATTCTACACCCCAAACAATGCTGTTTTAGTGGTGGCAGGTGATTTTGACAAAGCCAAAACAAAAGAATGGATTCAGAAATATTTCGCTCCAATTCCAAAAGGAGAAGAATTAAAAAAACAAACTTACGTAGAAGAACCAATCAATCAGACCATAAAAGCCACTTACGAAGATCCGAACATTCAGATTCCAATGGTAGTTGCTTCGTACAGAACACCATCGATGAAAACCAGAGATGCGAGAGTTCTGGATTTGATTTCTTCTTACTTAAGTGATGGAAAAAGCTCTAAACTGTACAAAAAAATTGTAGACGACAAGAAAATGGCGCTTCAGATTGGAGCAGTAGGATTTAGTCAGGAAGATTACGGAATGTACATTTTATACGGCTTGCCAATGGCTCCTAATACAACAGCCGACATCTTAAAAGAAATGGACGAAGAAATTGTAAAAATTCAAACGGACTTAATTTCTGAAAAAGATTATCAAAAATTACAAAACAAATTCGATAATAATTTTGTGAATGCCAATTCAACAGTAGAAGGAATAGCAGAAAATCTGGCTTCTTTCTATCTGCTTTACGGAGATGTTAATTTGATAAATACCGAGATCGACCTTTATCACTCTATCACCAGAGAAGAGATCAGAGAAGTAGCAAAAAAATACCTAAACCCTAACCAGCGTTTAATTTTAGACTATATCCCTTCAACTAAAGCTCAAAACTAAGTCATCGAATCATGAAAAAAATACATACATTTTTAATCCTTTTATTCCTAACTGGAATTATGCAAGCACAAGACCGTCCACAACCAAAACCAGGCAATTCTCCTGTAGTCAACATCAAAAAGCCACAAACTTTTGTTTTGGCGAACGGGATGAAAGTTTTGGTGGTTGAAAATCATAAATTACCAAGAGTAAGCTTTACTCTAACCCTTGATAACGCTCCTTTTGCAGAAGGAAACAAAAAAGGGGTCGACGAATTAACAAGCGCCTTAATTGGTAACGGAACTAAAAAAACAACAAAAGAAACTTTTAACGAAGAGATCGACTTTTACGGAGCAAATATTAATTTTTCTTCATCAGGAGCTTCCGGAAGTTCACTTTCCAAATATTCAGGACGCGTTCTGGAGCTTTTAGCTGAAGGAGCTTTACAGCCAAACTTCACGCAATCAGAATTTGATAAAGAAAAAGCAAAATTAATCGAAGGACTTAAAGCCGACGAAAAAAGTGTTCCGGCAATTGCCAGCAGAGTTGTTGACGTTTTAGCGTTTGGAAAAAACCATCCATCCGGAGAATATCTTTCAGAAGCAACAGTGAAAAATGTGACTCTTGCTGATGTTCAGTCTAATTACGCGACCTATTTTGTTCCTGAAAATGCTTATTTGGTAATCATAGGTGATGTTAAATTTAAAGAAACGAAAGCTGCTGTAGAAAAACTTTTTAGCGGATGGAAAAAACAGGCTACGCCAAAAAACACCTATCCGGCTCCTGAAAATGCTGCTAAACTTCAAATTGATTTTGTTGACGTTCCAAATGCAGTTCAATCTGAAATTTCATTGGTGAATACGGTGAATTTGAGAATGAGCGATCCTGATTTCTTCCCTGCTGTGATTGCAAATCAAATTTTAGGGGGTGATTTCAACAGTTACCTGAACATGAATTTACGTGAAAAACATGGTTGGACGTATGGCGCAAGATCAAGTATCGACGGAGGAAAATATGTAACTAAATTCAAAGCTTCTTCTGCCGTTAGAAATACGGTTACGGATAGTGCAGTGGTAGAATTTGTAAAAGAAATCAAAAGAATCAGAACTGAAAAAGTTTCTGAAGATATTTTGAAAAATGTAAAAGCGGGATATATTGGACGTTTTGTAATGCAGGTTGAAAAACCACAAACTGTTGCACGATATGCTTTAAACATTGAAACAGAAAAACTTCCTGCCGATTTCTACGAAAAATACATTCAAACCATCAATAGCGTTACTGCCGATGATGTTTATCGTGTTGCCAACAAATATTTCATGCTGGACAATATGAGAATCGTAATTGCCGGAAAAGGATCTGATGTACTAACAGGTTTAGAAAAACTTCAAATTCCGATTTTCTATTTCGATAAATACGGAAATCCTGTTGAAAAACCAGTAACTAAAAAAGAAGTTCCAGCCGGAATTACTGCTAAAACTGTTTTCGAAAACTACCTTAAAGCAATTGGCGGAGAAAAAGTAGTTGCTACTGTAAAAACACTTTCGATGACAGGATCTACTACTATTCCTCAAGCTCCTTCTCCTTTGACTTTTACTTCTAAATTAGATTCAAAAGGAAAAATGATGGTATCTCTTGCGATGGGACCAATGAATTTAATGAAACAGGTTGTAAATGATAAAGGTGCTTATATCGAGCAACAAGGACAACGCAAAAACCTTGAAGGAAATGATCTTGCCGAAATGAAAGCCAGCGCTGCTCCGTTTGAGGAACTTCAACTTGTAAAAAGAGCCGACTTAAAAGTAGAAAGTATTGAACCAATAAACGGTAAAGATGCCTACGCAATCAAAGACGGTAAAACAACTTATTTCTATGACGTTGCATCAGGATTAAAACTTGCCGAATCAAAAGTTCGTGAACAAGGCGGAAAATCAGCAACGCAAATTACCAACTTCAACGATTATAAAGACGTAAAAGGAGTTAAAATTCCTTTCAATATCGTTCAGAACGTAGGTTTTGAGTTAGACATCAAAATGTCTGATATCAAAATCAACGAAGGAGTTTCTGAAGCAGATTTCTTGTAAGATACTGAGATGCTAAGATACTAAGGTGCTGAGGCGCTAAGATTTTTTTTAGGCTTAGTCAGAGTTTAAAACTTTGACTAAGCCTTTTCTTTTTTTGCCAAACAGAGCGAAGTCGAAGCTTTGTCAAACTGAGGCAAAACAAAGCTTTGTCAGACCAAACGAAATCAAAGCTTTGTCCGGCTGAGCGAAGTCGAAGTTTTGTCCGACTGAGCGAAGTCGAAGTTTTGTCCGGCTGAGCGAAGTCGAAGCCCCCCCGTTCCAATTGGTACGCCCTTCGACTCCGCTTCCTTCGACTCCGCTCAGGGCGACAAAACAAAACAAAACAAAACAAAACAAAAAGAAGGCTGTCAATTACGACAGCCTTTCTTATTTTAATCATTCAACCTCTAAATAAGGACTTAAAATTTCTGCTAATTCATTCAGCCAGTAGAAGCCGTTTTCAAGGCTTGTTTTGTCTGTCTCAAATGTTTCACATTCTCTCATCATACTTAAAGCAAGCAGATAATTTACTTTTCGAATGGTCTTTGCCATAAATTCAGGATCTACCGATTTGTTGAAGAAATCAATCAACTTCAATTCTGTTTCTTTCGAAAGGGTGTTTGTACTCATAATCTTAACTTTTAGGGAAATATAAAACCCGCATAGCTAAGGTGTCCTACGCTGTTAAGAAAGCGTTACGGTCGTTTCCAATCCCGCCACCATACTACACGGGCAATTTTTTTTTCTAAATTCATAATCTTAACTATTAGGACCATAAAGATACCTAAAAATTTTAAATGAGTAAGATTTTTCAGTCAAAATTAAACACAAAACATCGCATGTCATTTCGACGAACGAGAAATCACACCAGAATCCCATCCCAATTATCGTCAATCTTTGTCGAATTACGAGTGTGATTTCTCCCTTCGGTCGAAATGACAACTTCACGATAAATCAATGTCAGGCTGAGCGAAGTCGAAGCCCCCATCCCAATTGTCGTCAATCTTTGTCGAATTACGAGTGTGATTTCTCCCTTCGGTCGAAATGACAACTTCACGATAAATCAATGTCAGGCTGAGCGAAGTCGAAGCCCCCATCCCAATTGGCACCCTTCGACTTCGCTGAGGGTAACATTCGCACAAAATCAAAATCACATCTAACCTTTTACAAATATCATTTCACAGCTAAACTTACTTCTTAGCCGATAAATATACTCCAATCAAAATTATAAAAGCACCAAAAAACTGAATTGGCGTAAGCATTTCGTTATCCAAAAGCCCCCAGAAAAATGCCACAATCGGAATTAAATACGTTACCGAAGTTGCAAATACAGGCGATGAAATTTGGATTAATTTAAAAAACAAAACATTCGCAATTCCGGTTCCAAGAACCCCTAAAATCATGACAAACCAAATAGAATGCTGTGTCGCTTCAAGGCTTATTCTTTGCGGAAAATCGGTCGTACTCAGAATAAGCAAAGCCGGAATAAGCAATACCGCAAAATTTCCGGTTGTGATGCTGAGCGAATTTAAATCGGATAAGTATTTTTTAATCAGATTGACATTTATGGCATAACTAAGCGTTGCGATAACCACCAGAATCACATAATAATAATTTTGTCCCGGATGCGAAGACGCTCCGCTTAAAACCAACAATAAACACCCCACCAAACCAATAAAAACGCCTAAAACCTGTCTTTTTTGAAATTGGACTCCAAAAATAAGTATCCCTAAAATCAATGTATTTAGAGGGGTAAGCGAGTTCATAATGGCTACAATTGAACTGTCGACTTCGGTTTCGGCAATGGCAAAAAGAAAAGCCGGTATAAAAGTTCCGAAGAAAGACGTTATGGCGACAAATTTCCACTGACGGCGGGAGATCTTCTTCAAACTTCTGAACCCGACAATCAATAAAAATAAAGCTGCAAAAATAATCCGGAACGAACCTACCTGAACTGCTGTGAGTCCAACCAAACCTCTTTTGATAAGAATAAAAGAACTTCCCCAGATTAGTGAAAGCACCAATAAATAGGCCCACTTTAATTGTTTTGCATCCATAAAACGTATTTTAGTGCAAATTTGTAATAATTTTACGAATTGACCTCTTCCTTTTTACTAATTTTGCAAAGAACATTTTTTCGCAAATTAAAATCTTAAAAATATGAAATTTACAAGAATCATAGCTTCGATTGCTATTGCAGGTTTAGTACTGGTAAGCTGCAAAAAAGAAGAAGATAAAAACCTGGCTAACATCAAAAATATAGAATCAGCTCCAAAAGAACACAAAGCAATTGCCGCTGAAAATGTACAGACTTCAAGTTTTAAAATCGAAGGAATGACTTGCGCAATGGGATGTGCCAAAACGATCGAGAAAGAATTATCGAATCTGGACGGTGTAGAAAAAGCAACCGTTGATTTTGAGAAAAAAACAGCAACTGTTGTATTTGACAAAACGGTTCAAAACCAGGAAAATTTAACCAAGACAGTTCAGGCAACCGGAGACGGCAAAACGTATAAAGTTTTAGATATCAAATCGTAATTTGACGATGGTTCAGTTCTAAAAAGACTGACAAAAAATAAATCTTTAAACAGTAGTAAACTCAGGCTTGCTACTGTTTTTTTTATGAATCATTTCAATACAGCCCTAAAAAACAATGGAACTTAAATTTAGCCACATAGACATTTTAGTTAACGACCTGCAATCGGCATGCGACTATTATGCGAAAATCCTCGGAGCAGAGATCTCAAAAAAATTCACCTGGGAGAGAGATGAATTACACGTTGTATATGCCGTTGTAAAAATTGGTCAGGAACGATTTATGCTGGTTCAGCCTTTTTCCGGAAATCTAAGGAATTTATTGGAAACAAAAGGCGAAGGAACAATTTATCGCCACTGCTATTCCACTCCCGACATCGAAGTGGCTTTTGATGAATTGATCAATTCAGGCGTACAGCCAGAGGACGAGAACGGAAATCCGCTGTCACGAGAAAGTCTTAACACTCCAAGTGGTGTTAGAATCATCTGGCTTCCGAAACGTTTTGGAGAATTCTCGATTGAAATCCTTGAAGAATCAGGACTTCAACAATTTATGAATGAAGCTTTTTCTGCTTCCTAAGTTGTGGAAAATAAAACTCGGGGGCCATATCGTGTAAATCTGCTTTTGCCCCTTCAGGGCAATACTCCCCATTTATTTAGTTCATAGTGCGTTGCACTATGCTCGTTTTTCTTTTGGGCTTTCAGCCCGCTTCATCCGCAATTTTTATACCTGATCGTAAATTTTCTCAGTTCACAGGTTTACGGATTGATCCAAAATTCAGCCTTTACAAACCCAAAAAGGCTTTCAAATAAAATGCCCCCAAATAGTATTTAACTTTTTGAGGGCAGTATAAAATCAAGTCTATCGTTTATTTCCACTTTAATGTTTCCATTAGTCTTTGCATATCATTTCGAATATAACTCGCAGCCGGCATAACCGAATCGAAATTAGGCTTCGCATAAAAATAAACCGATCCTGTGATAAAGTGTTTTGTACTGTCTGTAACGTAAAATTGTGAGTTTGTAGCGGCATTTCCGTCTACGCGGTAAAACATTCCGTAAACCTTTTTTTGAGGGTTTAAATAAGGCTGTTCTAAAATATCATCTGCTTTAATAACATGCTCGTAGGTTAACTTCTGAGCATCTTTGAGCAATTTCACAATATCTCCATGTACCGGCTTATAAGTGAGGTAAATTGTAGCTTTCATCTTTGGATAGGTAATCGCAAATCCGCAATTTTTCTCTCCTTTGATTACGGCCGCTTCATTCATTTCAAAAGTAAAAGGGCAATTGTTTTCAAAACCTACATATTTGGCTTCAGGATAGTCCAAACGAAGGAAACCGGCAGGTTTTGGCACTACATCATCTTTACAACTTAAAACAGTCAATGCCAGTAAAATTGTTGCTAGTGAAATGGTCTTTTTTAGCATTCTTAATCTATTGTTACTTTTATTTGTTTTACACGTTTCTTATCCACTGTTTCTATAGTAAAAACACAGTTTTCGAACGCTATTTTCTGATCTTTTTTAGGGAAATTACCCAAAATCTCTAAAATGAATCCGGCCAATGTCTCGGCTTCACCTTTATGAGATTCAAAGATTTCTTCATTAACCGCTACGATTCTGTAAAAATCCTTGAGATTAATTTTTCCTTCAAAAAGAAAATTCTTTTCATCTATCTGAGAGAAATTCAAATTCTCGTCGTCAAACTCATCACTAATATCCCCTACAATCTCCTCAATAACGTCTTCCAGAGAGACTAATCCTGACGTTCCGCCATATTCATCCACCACTATCGCCAAATGGCTTTTAAGGCTCTGAAAATCCTTCAATAAATTATCCAGCTTCTTGTTCTCCGGAACAAAAAATGCTTTTCTGATTAAAGAGGTCCAGTCAAATTCTTCCTTATCAATATGCGGCAACAAATCCTTGACAAACAAAACGCCTTCTATCTGGTCTATATTGTCGCGATATACCGGAATTCTCGAAAAGCCTTTTTCTATTATTTTAGGACAAATCCCGGAAAAAGGTTCTGACATTTCTAAAGCAAAAATATCAATTCTTGGGCTCATGACCTGCTTTGTATCAGTATTACCAAAAGATACGATCCCTTCCAGTATTTTTTGCTCTTCTGTTGACGTACCTTGTGAATCTGTCAATTCTAAGGCTTGTGAAAGTTGATTTACAGAGAAATTATTCTTCTGTTTCCCCAATTTATGATGCAAATATAGCGTAACACTTCGCATCGGCAAACTGATTGGAGTGAGTAATTTATCTAATACAGCCAATGGATAGGCAGTTCGTTTTGCAAATTTTACATTGTTACGGCTGGCATAAACTTTAGGAAGTACTTCCCCGAACAACAAAATTAGCGAAGTAACCAGAACAATCTCAAGAATAAACTTAAGGGCCGGCGACTCTATGTCTCCAAAAATATTCCGGCCTGTAAAGGAAAACAGAATAACGGTTGCGATATTAAAAAGATTATTAGCCACTAATAAGGTCGCGAGAAGTTTCTTAGGCCTGTCCAAAAGGTCGGAAATAATTTTTCCTTTTGAATGATTCTCCTGCAAGGTGTCGTCGATATCTTTTTGAGACAAAGAGAAAAGTGCCACTTCGGCACCTGAAACTATCGCTGATAAAAACAGCAAAATAAATATTCCGACAAAGCCAATTATCAAATTGATGTCTACTGTCGTATTAAGAAACAAACTGGGCTCCGGGTCCAAATTAAAAAGAATTAGTTATACATTCAAAAAGGCAGATCATTTATAGGTAAGCCTTCATTTGCTGCGTCAAAGTTAGTGTTTTTTGGTGACTCACTGTCCTGGTTAGGCTTATGATTTCCGGTTTCTTTTTTGGTATTCAAGAAAGTAAACTCAGTCACCTGAATTTCTGTGGTATATTTTGTAGTACCGTCTTCAGCTTGCCATTGACGTGATTTTATACGTCCTTCAATAAATATCTTGTCTCCTTTCGACAAATATTTCTCGCAAATTTCGGCCGCTTTATTACGTACAACTAAATTGTGCCATTCGGTTGAAGTTATTTTTTCATTGGTCGTTTTATTGATATACACTTCGTTTGTAGCCAATTGAAAACGTCCGATGCAGTTTCCTCCCTCAAAATAATGCATTTTTACATCATCGCCTAAATGGCCGATTAACATCACTTTATTTAATGTTCCGTTCATAGTTTTTTAGTGGTATTTATACCAAAGATACATTTTTTTAGCAAATTATTTCCTGCTTTTCCAGAAAATTGTGAATCACAATTGGAAAAGGAAAAACATTTAACTCACTAGCTTTCAAGCCATTTTCTATTAAACCCTCAATTCTAACCCTCCAGAACTGTATGTGCAGATGTTGGTGCGAAAGTTTATGAATAACAGTACTTTCGGCATAATCTTCTATACCTATAATTGTATACGACGAAAAAACAGTGTCTGTAACTGCTTTCGAAACTACATCAAAGTCTACGATTTTATCCGTTTCCAAAAGCGGAAACTCATACAGATTGTGCCAGATTCCTTTTGCCGTTCTTTTTTGAAGTATAGTATTTCCTAAAGCATCTTCTACAATGAGATAATTAAAGAAACGATTGGTTACTTTTACTTTCTTAGATTTAACAGGCAAAACGGCTACCTTTTTCTTTTGTAATGCTGCACAGCTATCATTAAAGTCACAAACCGTACAATCAGGACTTTTAGGCACGCATTGTAAAGCTCCAAACTCCATTATCGCCTGATTAAAAATAGCAGGGTTATCCTTTGGCATTAATTCATAAGCCAGTTCGGTAAACTCTTTTTTCGTTGCAGGCGAAGCGATATCAGATTCAATATCAAAATAACGAGAAAGCACTCTGAATACATTTCCATCCACTACAGGAACAGTCTCATTATAAGAAAAGGAGGCAATTGCTGCAGCCGTGTATTCTCCAACACCTTTTAATTTTAAAAGTTCTTTATAGCTAGGAGGAAAAACACCGTTGAGCTCATTGGCGACATATTGAGCCGTTTTATGCAAATTTCGGGCACGGGAATAATACCCTAATCCCTGCCAAAGTTTCAAAACCTGCTCTTCTGAAGCATTTGCTAAATCATATACGGTAGGAAATTCCTTCGTAAAAGCAAAAAAATAGGGTGTTCCTTGCGCAACTCGAGTCTGTTGCAACATAATTTCTGAGAGCCAAATATGGTATGGATTGGTCGTTTTACGCCATGGCAAATCACGTTTGTTTTGTAAATACCATTTTATCAACACGTTAGAAAAATTCATTGCAAAATACTTAGAATACAAAAGTAAATGTTTATGTAATTAAAATTTAACGATTTAGCTTGATTAATTATTTTTTTAATTCTTATATTTGCAAACTCAAAAAAATAGTACACCATTTATAAAATAAAATAGGAAAGAAAATGACGAAAGCAGATATCGTAGCGAAAATTTCGGAGAAACTAGGTCTTGAAAAAGGAGATGTTCAAGCAACAGTTGAAACTTTTATGGAAGAAGTTAAAACTTCACTAGAAACTGGAGACAATGTTTACCTAAGAGGTTTTGGAAGTTTTATTGTAAAAACAAGAGCTGAAAAAACTGGTAGAAACATTTCTAAAAACACTACTATCAAAATTCCAGCACACAATATTCCTGCGTTTAAACCTGCAAAAGTTTTTGTAGAAGGAGTAAAAACAAATAACGAAGCAAAGTAATACTATTAATTAATTATAAAATCGACACGATATGCCAAGTGGTAAAAAAAGAAAGAGACATAAGGTAGCTACTCACAAACGTAAAAAAAGAGCGAGAGCTAACCGTCACAAGAAGAAAAAGTAGTTTTAAACTACTTTTTTCTTTTTAAACGTTCATTGAAATTGGAATTGAGTCTCAGTAAACAGTCACAGTTTGCAGCCTAAAACTGTTAACTGCTACTGCTAACTGCTTACAAAAATTCCCCCGGGTTCAATACCTGTTAAAAATATTGTTTAATCCATCCTTACAATTAGGCCTTAAGCTATAAGCTTTAAGCTTTAAGCAAATTTATTTTGCCTATTGCCTACTGCCTACTGCCTATTGCTAGAAAGTTCGGATAAAAATTTACAGTGTGAATAAAGAATTAATCATTAGATCTAGTTCTGAAGCCGTAGATTTTGCCTTATTAAAAGATGGAAAACTAATTGAATTACACAAAGAAGAAGAGAAAAGCAACTTTCAGGTTGGTGATATTTTTATTGCTAAAATCCGAAAACCAGTTGCCGGACTTAATGCTGCTTTTGTAAATGTAGGCTTCGAAAAAGACGCTTTTTTACATTATCACGACTTAGGTCCAAACTTAGCTTCTCAACTGAAATTCATAAAACTTGTAAGCGCAGGTAAAATAAAAGATTTCTCCCTAAAAACCTTTCAGTTTGAAAAAGAGATTGACAAAGATGGCATCATTACTGATATTTTAAGTGCCAATCAATCTGTTTTAGTTCAAGTTGTAAAAGAACCTATCTCGACCAAAGGGCCAAGGATAAGCGCTGAGCTTTCACTGGCAGGAAGATTTATTGTTCTCGTTCCGTTTTCTGACCGTGTTTCTATTTCTCAAAAAATAGAAGACAAAAAAGAAAAGGATCGTCTAAAAAAACTTGTTCTATCGATCAAACCTAAAGGATTTGGTGTTATTGTTCGCACAGTAGCCGAAGGCAAAAACGTAGCCGAATTAGAAAAAGATTTGCAGAACCTGCTTGGCAGATGGACTGCAATGTGTAAAAAATTACCAACTGCTCATCATCCCTCAAAAGTATTAGGAGAACTCAACAGAGCTTCTTCCATATTAAGAGACGTTTTCAACGATACCTTTAGTGGTATTCAAATAGATGATGAAGAGTTGTACCATCAAACGAAGGAATATCTGCAAGAAATTGCACCTTCAAAACAATCGATTGTTAAGTTTTATCAATCAAATGACACTCCAATTTTTGAGAAATACAATATAGAGAGACAAATCAAAACTTCTTTTGGAAGAACCGTCTCCATGAGTAAAGGTGCTTATCTTATTATCGAACATACTGAAGCTCTTCACGTTATAGACGTAAATAGCGGAAATCGTTCGAATAAAGCAACCAACCAGGAAGACACTGCCATGGAAGTGAATATGATTGCCGCCGCCGAAATTGCCAGACAACTTCGTTTGCGTGATATGGGCGGAATAATCGTAGTTGATTTTATCGATATGTCTAATCCAGAAAACAGGAAGGTTTTGTTCGACTTCTTGCGAGAAGAAATGAGCGACGATAAAGCAAAGCATAAAATCTTACCGCCTAGTAAATTTGGTTTAGTTCAAATTACCAGACAACGCGTAAGACCAGAAGTTAATATTAAAACCAGAGAAGAAGATCCAAACAATGAACATGGCGAAATTGAAGCGCCAATTTTAATCATTGATAAAATCTCATCTGATTTAGATAGAATTCTAAAAACCCACAAAAGTGTTGTGCTTAACGTACATCCGTTTGTGGCTGCATACCTCAGTAAAGGTTTTCCATCATTACGTTCAAAATGGTTTTTTGAACATAAGAAATGGGTGAAAATCATACCTCGTGACGCTTACACGTACTTAGAATACCATTTCTATGATAAAAAAGGAAATGTTATTTCAGAATAAAAACAAAACCGTCTCGTTTTTTTTAACGAGACGGTTTTTTTATGCCTTTTCGCGAACCTAAACTGTAAACCTTATTAAACAAGTATAACATCCTAAATAGATCCCTGAAAAATAATAGATAATATATTATCCAATATAGTATAAATTTTGTATATTTAGCTAATATTTTAGCCAAAATGAAAAACTACTCCATCAACAAAACACCTAGTCAGGTTCAAAGTGAATTAGCCGAGCAATTCAGAAAGTTCAGAAAAAGCAAAAAAATAGCACAATCTGAATTAGCCAATAAATCTGGCGTTTCCCTGGGAAGTATCAAGCGTTTTGAGCAAACTGGGCAAATCTCACTAGAATCTCTATTAAAACTCGCCCACCTCTTTGATCGATTAGAGGATTTCAATTCTATATTTAAAATTGACACCAATTTAAAAGAAATTGAAAAATTATTTAAACCTTAATTATGCAAAATACTTCAAAAGTAAAAACCTTTTTAAATCTTGGAAGCCATAAGACAGAAATAGGTGATTTAGTGCAAAATAAAAACAAAATCTATTTCAAATACCATCCCGATTTTATAGAAGGCAGCTTAGAAATTTCACCCTTTAAAATGAAATTATCCAGAGAAATCCTCACTCCGAACGAACTTCATTTTGACGGACTTTTTGGTGTTTTCTCTGATTCTATTCCTGATGGATGGGGGAAATTACTGCTTGACAGAAAATTACTCTCTGAAGGAATCAGCTTAAATAGTATAACAGCATTAGACCGATTAACTTTTATTGATAATAATAGCATTGGAGCCATTTCATATGAGCCAGAACATGAAAACACAAACAACCTTTCAAGTAACATTGATTTAGATCATATTTCAGATGAAATAACAACTATTCTAAACGGAACTTCTGAAGAAATAATAGAAGAACTGTTTCAACTTGGAGGCTCATCCGGTGGAGCAAGACCCAAAATCTTAGTAGGCTTTAATTCCAAAACAGAACAACTATTTTATGGAAAATCTGATTTACCGGATGATTTCGAACATTGGATCATTAAATTCCCTTCTTCTAATGATTTGCCAGACATCGCATTAATTGAATACGCTTACAATAAAATGGCGCAAAATGCAGGAATTGAAGTCAACGAATTTCGCTTATTCAAAAGTAAAAAAGGCAATTATTTTTTTGGTTGTAAACGTTTTGACAGAATAAAGAATGAAAAAATCCACCTTCACTCTGTGTCAGGATTATTACATGACAACTACAGAATGAGCACTTTAGATTACGGACATTTAATGGATTGTGCATTTATATTAGAAAAAGACTTTAATGCCTATGCCAAAGTATTACGATTGGCTACTTTTAATGTTTTGGCACATAACAGAGACGACCATAGTAAAAATTTCTCTTTTCTGATGAATAAAAATGGAGATTGGAAATTTTCACCTGCTTATGATCTGACTTTTTCTAATTCCTCATACGGGCTTCATAGTACAACTGTAGCCGGAGAAAGCAAAAACCCCGGACTAAAGCAACTACATGAATTAGCGAGACATTTTGGTGTTAAAAATGCGAATCAAATTTTTGAAGAAGTAAGTCAATCCTTGAGTCTGTTCGAAAAAATAGCATCTTCCTTAGATATCAGCAAAAGCTCTGTCAAACTAATAAAAAGCAATTTATTAGTTTAATCCCATTTTTCAAAAAAAATCAAATGTCCGTCTGCGCAAAGTCAAAGATACGCCAGGAAAAACTTCTATCCCGCTCAGACAGAAAACATCCTGATCTCTAATTGGTTTTTAGAATTTAAACTTTGCCCCTCCTTTTACTCCCTCACAATTTCAATTTTTCGTCTGATTTCATTGCCAGAAGCATCTACTACTGTGATATAATGCGTTCCTGAAGTAGGCGTAACCGGCAATTCGTGAAAAGTTTTTGTGGTGGCTTTATAAACGTCATCCACGTACCAAAAAAGCTCTTTTTCTCTTTCGGAATAGGCTACTTTTAAAATCACGGGCTGAACTTTGCTATTAAAATCTTTGGTTAAATAAATTTTACCATTGGTTTTGGGATAAATAAAATCCATTGTTGTGGTTTGTGTACCCTGGCAGCCTTCTTTAAACGGAGGCAAAGGCAAGTACTCAATATGCTGGCTTTTGTAATACCATGCCATAACCGGAGGCAGAACAAACCAGTTTTTTGTCACCATATTATCAATACTCTCACAACTGCTGTTTACCTGAAATTGTCCGGTTATATCGAGATGAACCGTTTTGTGATACGGACAAACGCTGGTCGATTTCCCTTTTTTGGGAACCCATTGCTTTATTTTCGGACAGCCGTCTTTGGCCAAATAACCGCTTAAACGACAAACCTCAACTTCTGCTAAATCTTTATAAGGCGTTTGAAACCATCTTTGTCTTGGCAGTAAATTAAAAACATCAAATAAAATCGGTGCGGCACTTGTAACTCCTGTTAAAGTAGGCCTCCCCTCACCTGTTGCATTCCCAACCCAGATTCCCACCACATATCTTGAATTTGTACCAATTGCCCAGGCATCGCGATTACCAAAACTGGTTCCGGTTTTCCAGGCAATTTTAAGCGAGCTGTCGTAAAACTTCCAGGCTTCATCTCCTTCCGGCCTGTTGACCTCTTCCATGGCGTTGTAAGCCGCCCAAATTGATCCGGCACCCAAGATATTCTTCTGATCACTTTCGGAGCCAAAATCGGGCTCAAAATTGCTCTTATAATTTAATTCCGTAAATTCATTCGTTCGGTATTGAGCCTGATTCTTAACATAATAATTTAGTGTAGAAGACAGATTTGCATACGTTCGGCATAAATCCCACAAATTGCTTTCGGCCCCTCCTAAAATAAGGGATAATCCATAATGATCGGGTGTTTTATTGATATCCTTCAATTTAAATTTCTGCAATTCCTCATAAAATTTATTCACGCCAAACTCCTGCAGCATCAAAACCGACGGGATATTGAGAGAGCGCGACAAAGCCCGATGTGCCGGCACTGCTCCGTCAAAGGTCAGATTGAAATTTTGCGGAGTATACCCTGCAATCTGTGTTGGAATATCCGCAACTAATGTGTTCGGCAGTAATTCACCATCGTCCAGCATTCCCGCATATAAAAGAGGTTTCAAGATACTCCCTGTACTTCTGGGTGCGTCAATAATATCAACATCTTTTTGATGGTCTTTATCGGTTGGCGCATTCCCCACGTAACTGATTACATTTCGATTGGAAACATCAATGACCAAAATCGCCAGATTGTGTACTTCATTCTGTTTGTATTGATTGTAATAATATCTCGCAATTTGATTGACTCTGTTTTGCAGCGCATAATCAATCGTAGTCTTTACCCTTGTTCCTTCCTGATCTTTAGCGGCTCTTTGCAATAAATGAGGCGCTATCTGAGGCAAATCATACGGTTTTTGAGGCAAAGGTTCTTCAATAGCAAGTTCATACGTTTGCTGATCGATTACACCTTCTTTATGCAGTTTAAGAAGAAGTCGGTTTCGCTTGTTCAATAATTTGATCTGATTTTTTCCCGGATAGATTAGACTCGGTGCATTAGGTAAAACTGCCAAAGTAGCGTTCTCTGCCCATGATAATTGATTGGACTGAACGCCAAAATAACGCCACGAGGCCATTTCGAGCCCGACAACATTGCCTCCAAACGGAGCATGGGCCGCATACAACTCGAGAATTTCATCTTTAGAATAGCCTAACTCCAATCGCGTGGCGAGAATCATTTCAATCAATTTTTCAAAATAGGTTCTTCCTTTTCCTTTTCGGGACAATCGGATGACTTGTTGCGTCAGTGTGCTTCCTCCGCGAACTACTTTTCCTGCTTTTTGGTTTTGTTTGATGGCATTTACCATCGCAACCGGATTAAAACCGGGGTGTTTATAGAAATATTCATCTTCAAAATAAACAATACATTTTTTGAATTTATCCGGTACACTATCCTGCGCCGGAAAACGCCATTGCCCGTCAGGAGCGATTTTAGCCCCCAGCAGTTCTCCTTCTTTACTTTCGATAACCGTTGAGTACGGCTCTTTAAACAAGGTTCGGGGAATGGAGAAATAATAAATCAGCAAGAGCACAAATGCAATTGCTGATTTTATTTTATTCTTTTTAATCCAATTTATAATGCGTTGTGAAAACGCTATGAGTTTATTTTTCAACGTAATATTTATTTAACCGCGAAGGCGCAAAGTCCGCAAAGTTTTTTTGCTCGCAGATTTGGCAGATTTTCTTTTCTCTTTTAAATCTGCAAAATCTGCGTGAAACTATATTTTACTACAAAGTTCACAAAGTTTTTTAGCCACAGATTATACAGATTACCACGATTATTTTCTTTCGCTACGACTCAAACGATAGCGAAC
>NZ_CAGKLC010000032.1 GCF_903469665.1 Flavobacterium sp. UGB4466
TACCAATCTTTCAATGAACTTCCCATGTTTTGCGGGGTGCAAATGTAATACCCGTTTTCGAATCTCGCAAGCTTTTTCGAATCTTTTTTTGAAAATTTCTTTTCATCTTAATTCGTTTGCTTGTCAGTATTTCGGTGAACGTTTATCGCTGTTGCGGGTGCAAAAGTAGTCACTTTATCCGCTTTCACAAGCTTTTTCTAAACTTATTTTTAATCTTTTTTAAAACTTTTTCTTAACAGTCTGATAACACCTCTTTTACAAATTAAACTATTTTCAGGCTTGAAAGATTTTTCTTCTCTCAAATGAAACTCTTAGATACAAAGCCCCATTTTTACTGGGTTTTTACTAATCTCGCAATGACGCAAACGCGCGAGGTTTTTGTTTTATGGCCGATCTTTCCTTTGAAAATCCATGCCCTAGCCCCGATAGTAGCGGATAAAGGCTTCGACTTCGCTCAGCTCGACAAAAACTACACTACTATTATAGTATAGAATCTCAAATACCAAGCTTCGACTTCGCTCAGCCGGACAGAAACTACTTTTCTTGCATTTTCGCTCAGCTGGACAGAATTACTCCTTATATATAGGTAGTAAAAAAACAAACCCTACAGGTTTTAAAACCTGTAGGGTTGTATATACACTCCAGAACAATACAATTACTCGAAACGAATAGCTTTAACCGGAGAAATCTTTGTGATTATATAGGAAGGAATCAACAGTACTACAAAACAAACTCCAACCGTAAGCAAATTCAATAAAACAATATGCCAAATATTAAAATAGACCGGAGCCTGATTTACATAGTAATTTTCAGGATTTAAGCGAATCACTCCAAACTGCTGCTGAATTAACAACAAAGCAATACCAATTAAATTCCCCCAAAACAATCCCCGCACAATCAAATAGAACGCGTTATATAAAAACACTTTACGAACCATCCAGTTATTGGCTCCCAGTGCTTTTAAAATCCCAATCATCTGAGTGCGCTCCAAAATCAAAACCAATAGCGCCACAACCATGTTAATGGTAGCCACCAATATCATTACCCCTAATATTACTATGATATTAAAATCGAAAAGCTGCAACCAATCAAATATATAACTATACTTCTCTATTATTGTTTTGGTATCCAGATTAGACGATGTTTGATCGTAGATTTTTTCTCCCGTTGTTTTAATAGCATCAAAGTCATTGATGAATACCTCAAAAGCACCAACCTGATTGGGACTCCATTTATTAATTCTTTGAATATGTCTAATATCCCCCAATATATAGGTGGCGTCAAAATCCTGAAAACCGGAACTAAAAACACCCGCTATCCTGAATCGGCGGCTATTAGGCATTTTCCCTTGTTCTTCTTTGATAAAAAAAGTATTAAAATTATCACCTACTTTAAGATGAAGCCGATCTGCAAGGAATTTTGAAATCAGAACATCTTCGTTTAAAGCAGCTGAAAAATCAGGTAACCTTCCTTCCACCAAATACTCTTCTATATTTTTCCAGTCGTAATCCGCTCCGACTCCTTTGAAGATTATACCTTCAAAAGAATTCTCTGTCCTGATAATTCCAGCTTTACTAGCGATTGCCTGAATATGACTCACCTCAGGAACTGATTTAAATTCAGGATAAAACTCCTGTTTTTTAGAAATAGGAATTAAAGTAACATCAGAATTGTTATTATCGTAGTTTGAAATTATAATCTGCCCGTTAAAAGCTGAAACTTTATCCCTTATTTTTTTCTGAAGACCAATCCCTGTCGCAACAGAAACGATCATCATTATCATACCAATAGCAATGGCCGAAATAGCAATTTTAATAATAGGCGCCGAAATACTGCTCTTAAAATCTTTTGCAGTAATTAGCCTTTTAGCTATGAAATATTCTAAACTCAAATTTTATGTTGTCTTGAAATTATTAATTACATCCGTTTCCGGTTCATTCGAATCAAAAGTACATTTTAAAAAGCAAAAATGAATTGCTTCTAAGAACAATTATCAAATGTTTAGAAGGTTACAAAGGAAGCTTTTTCTTCATTTCCTCCACTATATTATATGCTGCAGGACAAATAGCAACATTCTTCAATGTTAAGTCCGCTATCTGATGAAACTTTTTACGATCTGTATGTGGAAATTCTCTGCATGCTTTCGGACGAACATCATAAATCATACAATAATTCTCATTATCCAAAAAAGTACAAGGAACACTTTTTAAAACATAATCTTTGTCCTCATCAATTCTGAGATATTGTTCGATAAATTGCTGCGGCTTTTGTCGGAATGATTTCGAAATCCTTTCGATATCAGCCAAAGTAAACAAAGGGCCGGTAGTTTTGCAGCAATTCGCGCATTGTAAGCAGTCTGTTTTTTTAAATTCGGTGTCATGCAAATCCTGCATCACATAATCCAAATTCTTTGGCTGTTTCTTTTTAAGCTTATCAAAATACTTTTTGTTTTCGATATGCTTATCTTTGGCTAACTTATTTAAGTTATTTAAAATTTGCTTCAAGTTTAAGATTTAAAGTTGAACTGCAAAATTAAACAACTTTAAACTTGTAACCTTAAACTTTGAACTAAAATACAATGAAAGATCTTTTCGGGAAAGCCATGTACGATTTCCAAACCCATAATTCACCTGAGAATATTATCACTGAAACTTCGATTTCTGAAGAAGATGAAATGAGTGTGGATTATTTATTCCGTTCGTACAATGAAATGCCTAAACTCGAACAAAAAGCACTGCAATTAGCCTTCGGAAAAACTCTGGACGTAGGCTGCGGAGCAGGAAGCCATAGCTTATCTTTACAAAATGACAGAAATCTGGAGCTTGTTTCAATTGACATTTCAAAAAATGCAATCGAAACCTGTAAGCTTCGCGGAGTCAAAAATGCCATAGTCAAAAATATCCTGGATTTTGAAGGGGAAAAATTCGATACGATCATTTTACTAATGAATGGAGTCGGAATTTTTGGCAAACTAGACAATTGCAACAAGTATCTTTCTAAACTAAAAACACTTCTCAACCCGGGCGGACAAATTTTACTCGACAGCTCAGACATTATCTACATGTTTGACGAAGACGAAGATGGCGGAAAATGGATCCCATCTCATAATGATTATTACGGAGAGCTTGTGTTCAACATTTCTTATAAAGGCGAGAAAGAAGAACCCTTCGACTGGTTATACCTTGACTACAATACTCTTCAAAATGCTGCTAATGCAAATGGATTAAAATGTGAACTTATCCTGGAAGGCGACCACTACGATTATTTAGCTAAACTTTCTTTATAAAACACCAAAACATGAACGAAACAGATTTAGAAATACTAAAATATCCAATCGGAAAGTTTAAAACCCCAACAGATTATACCTCGGAGTACATTTCTGATAGTATCGCCATCATTGCATCTTTTCCTGAAAGATTAAAAAAAGAAACAATTCATTTAACCGACGAACAACTAGACACTCCTTATCGTCCGGACGGGTGGACTGTACGTCAAGTAATTCATCATTGCGCCGAAAGTCACATGAACTGTTATATCAGAATAAAATGGGCTTTGACTGAAAATAATCCTGTAATAAAAGCTTATGATGAAAAACTATGGTCGGAATTACAGGACAATCTAACCATGCCCATCCAACCAACCTTACAATTACTGGAAGGATTACATTACAGACTGGCTTATATCATGAAAAATCTAAGTCCACAAGATTTAAACAAATCATTTATTCATCCCGAAAACAACTCTGAATATCTAATCAAACAAATCATTGGAATGTATGCCTGGCACAGCAGCCATCATCTGGCCCATATAACAAATTTAAAGAACACTAAAAATTGGATCTAAATCTGATGTTTCTTTTTTACACAGTGTATACTATTTACCAGAAACAAAAAATCTCTTCAATTGAAGAGATTTTTTGTTTATACCCCTTAAGGAATATTTAAATATTTATGCGTTTGAAGCGAAACTCTCCATTTTGGGTTGTTCATCACATAGTCCACAATCAGAGGCGTCATTTCTTCTTTTTTGCTCCATTCTGGCTGAAGGAACAAAATTGCGTTGTCATTTACCAGCTCGGCTTGTTCTTCTGCAAAAATAAAATCGTGTTTGTTATAGATAATTACTTTCAACTCATGTGCGTTGTCATACACCGTTTGAGTAGGCAGCTTATTTTTTTTAGGCGAAAGACAAATCCAGTCCCAAGTACCCGATAACGGATAAGCTCCCGAGGTCTCGATATGAACTTTCATGTTTTTATCCTTCAACTGTTGAGTCAATAAACTCATATCCCAAGTTAAAGGCTCACCACCTGTAATCACAACAGTATCAGCCAGACTTGATGCATTATTTACAATTAAATCAATACTAGTTGGCGGATGTAACTCAGCATTCCAACTTTCCTTCACATCACACCAGTGACAACCCACATCGCAGCCTCCAATTCGTATAAAGTAAGCAGCAGTCCCGGTATGAAAACCTTCTCCCTGAATGGTATAAAATTCTTCCATCAAAGGCAACATCGCTCCTTTATTTACTTCTAATTGTATTTCTTTTGATAACATTATTCGATTTTAAAGTGCAAAGATAGTCAATTAAATACGGAACAAAAAAAACCGATAGTTTAAAGAAACTACCGGCTTTATATTTGACTGTAAATTTATATTATTTCAAAGCTTTTACAGATTGTGCAGCGTAAGCATTTGCAGGATCTAAAGCTAAACTCTTATTGAAATATTCAATTGCTTTTGCTTTATCAGTATTTGCATAACTAGCACCGATACTATTGTAAGCTTCTACAACTTTTTTAACTGTAGCCGGCTTAGCCAATTCTTCAGCACCTTTTGCCGTAATTCTTGTTACGTACTCTTCGTAGTTTTTAATGATTAAATCATCTTTTTCTAACAAGTTGTTGATTCTACCTTTGTACAAGTAAGCCTCATTATAAGTTGGAGAAGCTTCTAAGATTCTGTCAAAAGCAACATCCGCTTTTCCTAAAGCTACAGCATCTGCAGCTCCATTTGTTTTATTTGCGTTAGCATAATAAAGAGAAATACCGTAGTAAATATTATCATCTAAGTAGTTTTTAGACTCTTTGTTCGTTGTTCCAAGCTCTAAAACAGTAGCAGCCTGAGCAAATTGTTTTTTCCCGAACAAAGCTTTTCCTAAATCAGATAATTCCTCAACCACCAAAGGCTCTAGTTCGATCGCTTTTTTGATATCAGCTACACCAGCATCAAAAGAAGTCTGATCAACAGTTCCGTCAGCTGCGGTTCCTTTTTTAATCTTAGACAAACCTAAATACAAATAATCTCTACCAATTACTTTGTTAGAAGGCACTTTGATATAATCTTCAATAGATTTGATTGCTACATCAACATTTCCATTCTCAAAAGCAGCATAACCTAAATATCTGAAAATTCTAGGATTTACCTTATCCTCAGCAATCATTTTGTTTGCAACAGTCTCTAAACTTTTGTAATCTTTAACCAAGATCAAGAAATCTGCGTGACGCATTTTAGAGTCTAAAGAGTAATCCGTAAGATTTAAGTACTTCTCGTAGTTTGTAATTGCATTTTGCATGTTAACTTTAGAAGTAGATGGTTTATTTCTTCCCCATTTATAATAAGTCTCCGCTAACTCTCTGTAAACCGGACCATAATTAGCACTCAAAGCAATAACTTCATTAAAAGATTTAATTGCTTCATCATAAGATTTAGCCCCTTTTAATAAAACTCCTAGTTGCATTTTTGCTCTTAAAAGTGTTGGATCAGCTGTAAACGCATCACGGTATGCCTTGTAAGCATCGTTTTGATTGTTCGCTCCGTAGTATGCATCACCAATAGCTAAAAGTGCCGTTGCATTTTGAGGATCAATTACCAACGCACGCTTCAAAACAGCTATAGCATTTGTATAATCAGGTGTAGAAGAATTCATGTAAGCTCTACCAATGTAAATAAATTCCTCTACATCTTTACGTTTCATATCTTTTGTAGCTAAAGCAAAATTTGCCTGAGCTGCAGCAGCATTCTTCGCATCAAGATCTAACTGACCTAATCCAATATAATTTAAGTTTTTCTTATCTGATGCCTGTAAACCATTTGCATAATAAATTTTAGCAGAATCAATGATTGCCTGATTTAAATACACATTACCTAAAACAAAATTAGCTTCTCCATCAGAAGGCTTTGCTTTGATGATTGATTTTAGCAATGACTTTGCTTTTTGAAATTGCTCAGCATCGATTGCTTTTTTAGCTTCTTTGATATCTTGCGCTTTTACTACAGTAGCTGAAGCAACTAAGGCAAGACTAAAAATTTTAAATTTATTCATCTCTAATTGTAATTAATTTATTCTTTATCTTTTACTATTTGATTCCTTATTTTAAGCTTTCTTCCAGGAGTTCTAACCGGTAACAACCCTGATTTCAAAACTATCCTCTGTCCAATATCGCCGGCAATAAAGGATGCAAATCCCATTCCTAAGCCAGAATAACCCTGGCAATTTATGATAAACAAATCACGTGCCAAAGGGTATTTCACTTCTGCAAGATCATTCTGAGTTGGGCTGTAATATTGATTACTGTTTAATCCCTTAACACTCATCACATTTATTCTCTTAAGCACTTCTGCCATTTTTGGTGACGGTTGAGAAAGCCAGTTTACACCAACTACCCCAATCATACCATCATTCTCAGATACAAATTTAATAACTTCATCGTTCGTTTTAAAAGAAAACACTCCTTTTACAGGAACATCATTAACTTTAGCCAATTCTTTCATATAACGTACGGTACTTGAATTTGGATTGTCAAACACCAGTCCTTTAATTCTTGCATCAGGTTTGCCCTGCATAAAATCGATTACCGTTTTCAACGCTATTAATGTATCATTATTGCCTTTGTTCGAAATAAAAGCTATTGCATCTGTCGCAAAAGGGGTAACTCTGGGTTTTATTTTACTTTTTTCGAATTTAGCCAATTCTTCTTTAGTCAAATCTCTTGTTGTCACCACTACTGCAGCTTTCTGATTGAGCAAATCATTTATAAGCTCAGCTTCTGACTTAGGTTTTACCGTAATCTTTGCATCGTAGTAAGTTCCTTCAAAGACAGCAACCTGATCGTCCACAATAGGTTTTACAGTTTCATCGACAGTAATATCGATTGCTCCTTTTAAAATTGTTTCCTTATCGTTTTTACTTTTTTGGTTGCACATGGCAAACAAAAAAACAAAAACAACCAAGCCTGCAATCTTACTATACTTTAACATAATTATTCTGCGTTTGAATTAATTAATCTCAAAAAACGAATGGCCGAATACACTATCAATAATCCTCCAAAAGCATATCTATACTTTTGCTCCATATTTAGCGGAAGTTTCTCCCAAAACATGATCATTAAACCGAGTACAAGATATATTAAAAAGAACAGTATTCCTAAAACAAGAAGAAATCGCTCTTTGAGCGATTTCTTCTGAATATTATTAAGTATACCTTTTAACATTATTCTGCAGATTGAATAGTAATAGGCAGAGAGTAAAGTACCCTAACTTTTTTACCATTTTGCTCGCCGGGAGTCCATTTTGGACACTTTTTAAGAACACGAATTGCTTCTGCTCCTGTACCGTAACCGATATCCCTTAAAACTTTAATGTCGGTTAATGAACCGTCTTTTTCAACTACAAAAGTAACATAAACTTTACCTTTTAAACCTTCTTCTTCCGGAGTCTTGTAATTGTTTCCTACGAATTTGTAGAATTTCTCAATTCCTCCAGGGAAATCTGGTTTTACTTCGATACCTGCAGTATTATAAACGTTGTTATCTTCTGCAATGATCTCTGTAACTGGTCCTTTACCAACTGGCTCATCAACAGTTAAAACTGCATCCGGATCTCCTTTGATGGTTTCGTTACCAACTTTTTTATCTTTAAGTTCCTCAATTTTCGGAGGATCTTCAGTAACTTCATTTGCCTTAGCAACGACCGGTTTCACGAACTTCACCTGATCCACTTTTGGTGGTGGTGGTGGTGGTGGCGGTTGGTTTGGCTTTACTTCCTCTTTTTTAGGAGGTAATTTTACTGTCGCTATCTTGATATCATTATTCACATCTTCTTCACTAGAATCTGGAAGTAAGCTTGCAATAAGAGGAGCCGCTACAGCAAAGCTAAAAATAACCGATCCAATAATAAGAGACTTTACAGTCGTCTTACCGTTCGATTTTCTTAACTCATATGCACCATATATCTTATTACGCCCTTCGAATACGATATCAAGCCACTGATTTTTAATTATATCTAATTTCATTTTTCTTGATTATTAGGAGGTTCAAAAAAAGACAACCCTTATTGTTTATCAATCAATTTTGTTTCCTCAGGTGAAAACTCAGGAACGATAGCATAAGTATCTACTCCAGTGATAGCCATCTCATCCAACATATCAACTAAATTGCGGTAAGTTGCTTTTTTAGTTGGCTTAATGATAACTATAATTCCATTCTTAGGTTTTCCTAAAGCAGCAGAATAAGCTAATACTTCTTTCTTTTGCTTCAATAACTCCTTACGAATACCATCCTTACCATATGCAATATCTTTAGGCCCAACCTTAGGTGTTGCCAATAATCCCATATAATATACCATTTTATTGTTTTCCCCCATCATAACAGTCATTGTACGATTCTCATCAACTTTAACTGGAGGTGTCTTATCGTCTGGATCTTTATCTGGTAAAGACAAATCCATCGATTGAGGTTTTGACAACGATGTGGTTAACATAAAGAATGTGATCAATAAGAATGCCAAATCTACCATCGCCGTTAAATCGACTTTCGAGTTTTGCTTTTTACTTCTTACTTTACCACCTTTTCCGCCACCACCGTCGCCGGTATTTAATTCAGCCATTTTAGTGTATCTTTTTTAATTAAAAGTCTTTTCCTCTCATACCTGTAACTAAGTTAAAGGAATTGATTTTTTGATCTTGTAAAATATCCATAATCTTTTTGATTTGTGGATACTGCTCTTTAGCGTCACCTTTGATCGCAATCTGCAATTCTTTATCATCAAGGTCAATTGCGGCTCTTCTTGAAACCAAAAGCCATTCTTTTAATTGATTGTCTAAAGAATCAATTGGAATTCCAGGTTGATCAGCTTTCACTCTATCCGCAGCTTTCATAGCGATAATTTGTTTCAAATTTGCTACTGGTACACCGAAGTCATCCATTAAGGCAAATTTAGTTTTATCATCTTCTGAGAAAGTCACACCAAATTTAGCTCCCATTCCTTCAAGAGTTCTTTTACGAATCTCTCTTCCTTTGATATCAAAAAACACTTTGCTTTTTCCGTCTGCTCCTTTACCTATCGTAATAATTGCCAAATCAGAATCTGGTAATTTACTTTGAACAGTAGAAGAAGGCATGTCTACAGGAAGTGCTTCTGGCACCTTAGCAGTAGCGGTCAAAATAAAGAACGTAAGCAAAAGGAACGCAACATCACACATGGCAGTCATATCTGTCGATGTTGACTTTTTTTTCATTTTTATTTTAGCCATTCTCTTTTATTTTATTTTGATAAATAATTAATTATATAATATCAAAAATTAATTATTGTTTCAAACTTCCTCTGAATCTTCTGTAAGTATTTACGATTGTAGTACCAGCCTCATCGATAGAGTAAGTTAAATCATCAATTTTAGCAGTAAAGAAGTTGTAAGAAACGATCGCTAAGATTGAAGTAGAGATACCTGTTGCAGTGTTGATAAGTGCCTCAGAAATACCTGTTGCAAGAGCAGCCTGGTCTGGAGTTCCAGCAGAAGCTAACGCACCAAACGCTTTAATCATACCAGATACTGTTCCTAATAATCCTCCTAAAGTTCCTAATGATACTAAAGTAGAGATAATAGTCATGTTTTTTTCTAACATTGGCATTTCTAATGAAGTTGCCTCTTCGATTTCTTTGTGGATTACTTCTGAAGCTTCTTCACTGTTGAAACCTTCTTTTTTAACATCTTGATATTTAATCAAAGCAGATTTAATTGCATTTGCAACTGAACCTTGTTGTTTGTCACATGAAGCAATAGCAGCCTCGATGTTTCCTTCTTTAATACTTCCTTGTACATTTTTCATAAATGTATCTAAGTTAGCTTTACCAGCAGCTTTACCGATAACAATAAATCTTTCAATAGAAAAAACAACAACCATTAAAAACATACCTAATAATACTGGTACGATAAAACCTCCTTTATAAACCTGTCCTAATGTATTGATAGGGTGACCAGTTTCTGGATTTCCACCTTCAAAGTTAGCTGCATCTCCCATGATTACTTTCCAAATAAACACCCCAACTAAAATACACGCTACAATAATGATTCCAGTGATCATTCCTCCTCCGTTTGAAGTGCTTTCTTTTTTAACTTTAACGTTTGCCATTTTTTTTAATTTTAATAGTTTTAAATAATTTTATTTTTTAGTTATATTTAACTTGTAGAGGAGCAAATTTATACGTTTAGTTTAAATAAAAAAACTTTTTTTAATTTAATTGAAGGAAATTTAACGTCAATTTAAAAAATATCTCATTAAATTGCCGATATCATTTTTTAGATAAAACAAAAATAAGGGCTAATAATGGGAAAATTACAACGTTTTAGTAAATATTCAAACATTCCATTGATATCTTCTTAAAAAGTTGCGAAATTGTTTTTTATATTTTTTTTAACCCAAAAAAGTTTTTTCCTACTAAAGAAAAACAGCCTAAAATGTTAATAAACCTAGCAAACCTCTTATAATCATCTAAATTACAAATAAAAACATGAATAAAAAAGACAATTTCATTCAGGATATCAACAATGGCTATTCTACAAAGGGCGACAGTATTGTTCTCGGAAGTGCCATTCTGGACGGAGAACCACTTGGAGAAGCTCATGTCAAAATCCCTTTAAAAACATTAAACCGCCACGGGCTGATCGCAGGGGCAACGGGAACCGGAAAAACCAAAACGATACAGGTTTTCTCTGAGCAGCTTTCAAATGTGGGAGTTCCTGTTTTGATGATGGATATTAAAGGTGACTTTAGTGGAATTGCTAAAGAGGGTAAAGAAGAAGGTTTTATAACGGAACGTCATGCTAAAATAAACATACCTTATAATATAGCTTCTTTTCCTGTTGAATTAATGTCACTTTCTAAACAAAACGGAGTTCGCTTAAGAGCTACTGTTTCGGAGTTCGGACCGGTATTGTTTTCCCGAATATTAGACCTGAATGATACTCAGGCAGGTGTGGTTGCCGTTATCTTTAAATATTGCGATGATAATAAAATGCCGCTTTTAGATTTAAAGGATATAAAAAAGGTCCTCAATTATATTACCGAGGAAGGCAAAGATGAAATATCTGCCAATTATGGTAAAATTTCAACCGCAACCACAGGAACGATTCTGAGAAAAATCATAGAATTAGAGCAGCAAGGCGGTGACTTGTTCTTTGGTGAACTTTCGTTTGAAATTGATGATTTAATGCGAATTGATGAAAACGGTAAGGGTTACGTAAACATTATTCGTTTGACGGATATTCAGGACAAACCTAAATTGTTCTCGACTTTTATGCTGAGTTTATTGGCAGAGATTTATCAGCAAATGCCGGAAAAAGGAGATGTTGTGCAACCTGAGCTGGTTATTTTTATTGATGAAGCACATTTGATTTTTAATGAAGCCAGCAAGGCTCTTCTGGAACAAATTGAAACGATTGTAAAACTAATACGTTCTAAAGGAGTTGGGATTTATTTTGTAACTCAGAATCCAATGGATGTCCCGAGTGGTGTATTGGCACAATTGGGTTTGAAAATTCAGCATGCGCTAAGGGCTTTTACTGCCAATGACCGTCAGGCGATTAAAAAAACAGCAGACAATTATCCAACTTCTCCTTATTATAAGACAGATGAGTTACTAACCAGTTTAGGAATTGGAGAGGCTTTGGTAACGGCATTAAATGAAAAGGGAGTCCCTACTCCACTTGTAGCGACTATGATGCGCGCGCCTATGAGTCGAATGGATGTTTTAACTGCTGATGAAATTGAAGGAATCAATACTAAATCGAAACTCGTAAAAAAATACCTTGAAGAAATTGATCGGGAGAGCGCCTATGAAATTCTGAATAAGAAAATTGAAGACGCCACTCAGGCGGCTGCAGAACAGGAAGAAGAAACACCGACAAAATCATCTAAATCTGAACCAAGTACAGCAAGTGTAGTTGGCAAATCGGTTTTAAAAGTGGTTACCAGCGCTACCTTTATAAGAGGTGTTTTTGGAGTTTTATCAAAAATATTCAAGAAATAACTTATCAAAAATCAATGGCAATGCCAATGTCAATATCAAAAATCAATTGCAATGTCAATACTAATTTTAAATTGACTTTTGACATTGCTTTTTGATATTGTTTTTTGATATTGCTATTGTAATCGATCTATTTTTGCAATAATTCCAGAATCTTATTTTCTACTTCCGGACTGTTCCAGATGTTTTCAATATTTTCTATTCGTAAAACTTGTTCCATAATTACATTTTGAAAATCGCCAATTGCCAGGGCTTCGGAATACGGGCGATCACTAAAAGTTACACGACTGTAAAGTGGAATCCATTTATCAGGATGTTTGTCTGAGAATGCTTTTTCGATTTTCTTTTGCAATAAGAATTTTTCATCGGCCGTTTTGGTACTCATCTCCATGAAATTTCGATAAGACAATTCGGCAATAGCATCGGCATTCGGTTTACGTGAAATTTGATACTCCGAGAAGATTTTCTTCCAGTCGTCTCCATACTTTGCGATCATTTCACTTAAAATGGTAATATCTTCAAAACCCGCATTCATACCTTGTCCGTAAAAGGGAACAATTGCATGACAAGCATCTCCGATTAAAGCAATTTTATCTTCGTATGTCCACGGAAAACATTTCATGGTTACCAAAGTACTGGTTGGATTTTTAAAGAAATCTTCGGCTAGTTTCGGGATTACTTCGATCGAGTCGGGGAAATTCTTCAAAAAGAAGTCTTCAACCATTTTACGATCTTTAAGCGATGCAAATGAATTTTCGCCTTCAAAAGGCATAAACAAAGTACAAGTAAAACTTCCATCGAGATTAGGGAGTGCGATTAACATGTACTCGCCACGAGGCCATATATGAAAAGAGTTCTTGTCTAGTTTATGTGAAGCGTCTGCATTTGCCGGAATGTTTAGTTCTTTGTACCCCATATTCAAAAATTCCTGGGAATAATTGAACATGTTCTGACGCTGCATTCGGTGTCGTATTCTCGAGAAAGCACCATCGGCACCAAAAACCATATCGTATTTTTTCTCTTCCCACTCTCCTCTTTCGGTTTCACCTATATGTAACGTAGCATCATTTAACGTTACGTCCCAGATTTTTTGTTCGAAAAGAAATTCTGCACCGGCTTCTTCTGCAAGATCAATCATTTTCCGGTTTAAAGTTCCTCTGGAAATGGAATAAATGGACTCGCCTTCCTGACCGTAGTTCTGAAAATTGAGTTTATCAACCAAGTGAATGGCACGTTTGTCCATTGGGATAGCGATTTCCCGAACGGCATCTCCAACACCAACACCATCAAGCGTTTTCCAGCCCCGGTTTGACATTGCCAGATTTATAGAACGGCCTGAGAAATTAATTTTACGGATATCAGGACTACGATCATAAACATGAACGGTATGACCTGCTTTTTTAAGATAAATCGACAAGAGTGATCCTACTAATCCGGAACCAACAACAGCAATTTTTAGTGGAGTTTGCATCAAGAAAAATCTAAATATAAGATCGTAAAAATAAGTAATAATTGTACATAAGCTTTAAAATAAATAAATTATTTACTGTACCGACTCACAACCGTTTCGATTTTTGCCAAAATTCAGAGTTAATTCAAAAATATAACAAAATGTTATTTTATTCAATTTATCTGAAAAAATTAAACTCTTACATTCGCTTTCGGTTTTACCTTAATATATATCCCCATCATGGACAGCACAATTTTACAATCAGAAATTATTCTGGAAAACGAAAAAGTACTATTAATTCCGTTTGAGAGCGAAAGAAATACAGAACTCAGAGAAATCATTTTTGATGATGGGATCTGGAAATACATGGGTATGTATGTTCGCAATGAAAAAGATTTTAAAAATTACATTCAAAATACTTTACAGCAAAAAGCCGCCGGGCTTTGTTATCCTTTTTTAATCATTGATAAAACGACCAATCGGGTTGCAGGAAGTACCAGATACGGTTACCTGAATCATGCTAGTCAGAAGTGTGAAATTGGCTGGACCTGGTACGGGGAAAAATTTCAGGGAACCGGTTTAAACAAAGCCTGTAAATTTGAATTGTTAAATTTTGGATTTGAAGTCATTCAATTTAGAAGAATACAATTGAGTGCTGATCTTGAAAACAAAAAGTCACAACGGGCGATTGAAAAACTAGGAGCAACTAAAGAAGGTCTTTTTAGAAATAACTATATCGATTCGGAAGGAAAAAGCAAAGATGACGTTTATTACAGTATTATTCCCGAAGACTGGCAAGCAGTTAAAACGAATTACTTCCCTGAATTTATATAAGAAAAGCGCCTCAATTATTGTGATAGAAAAATGGTACTTTAGCTTATTCTAAAGTACCTCTTCTATGACTGAATTGCAGACGATCTATCAAAGAACCCTAAAATTTGCTGCCAAAAGACATGCCGATCAAAATCAAGTAATTCCCGGAACCAATTTACCGTATGTTGTTCATTTAAGCAATGTAACCATGGAGATTCTATTTGCTTCGCAAAACACAACATCTTTTAATACTGCATTTGCAATTCAAATTGCATTACTCCACGATATTCTTGAAGATACAGCAACTACATTTGAAGAACTTGCAGCGGAATTTGATGAAGAAATTGCTCAGGCCGTCCTGGCACTAACCAAGAATTCTAAAATACCTAAAGAAGAAAGAATGACCGACAGTCTGGCCCGAATTAAAGCATTATCAAAAGAGGTATGGGCTGTGAAATTAGCTGACAGAATAACTAATTTACAGGTTCCACCAGAAAACTGGAGTGTGGAAAAGATAAGAGAATATCATAAACAAGCGGTACAAATACTAAATACACTTAAAGGCGGTAACGCTTATTTAGAAAAAAGACTTTTAGAAAGAATTCAAAATTATTTACTGTATTGTACCGTCGAAAAATCGTAGGTCACAACTCATCAAAACATAATCTCAAAATGAACCTCTATTCAGAACATTATGTAAGCGAAAAAAGCGAGCGGTTTGTTACCAAAATCTGGTGTCTGGATAATGGCAATGGTGAAACAACAGTTGAAAATAAGCTTGTCTTACCCAACGGCTGTTTTAATCTTGCTATTGTTAGCGGAACCCACATAGAAGTTCACACTAGTAAGCGAAAATATGAAATGAACGAAGGCTTTTACTTTTGTTCGCAAATGACGAACAAGGTTTTGGTCAACATAAGACCTAAAACCAAAGTAACCATCATTCAATTGCAGCCCTGGACGCTTTCGATGTATCCGCAATATGATTTGAGCCATTTTAGCGATTCGATTATCAGGATTACTCCCGAAGAGCTTCCCTTTAAAATACAAACTGATGCTGTTGCTGAAAATTTATTGCAGGCTATAAATGTTTATTTTGAAAAATTGTCTGCTTTACATTCAGAGAAAAATACCATCGAAAGAATCTGCGAAATTATCAGACATCATGACGAAGAAATCTCAGTTTCCGAAATTAGCGGGATTTTAAGAGTCTCTCAACGGTTGTTGCAGATGAAGTTTAAAACGGCAACAGGGCTTACGATTAAAAAATACATTCAAATTCTGAAGTTCAGAAAATCAGTAGATCAGATGGTACATTCGAATCCTGAGAAACTCAGTCTGACAGAGATTGCTCTTTACAATAAGTATTTTGACCAGTCGCATTTTATAAAACAATTTAAAGGAGTCATGAAAACAACTCCAAAAACATTCAACTCTAGTTTGTACTTTCTTTCTAAAAAAAGATAAGATTTTCGCATTTGTACAATTTTTAGGTTTTAGATTGCAGTACTATTGCAAAATCATCAATCAATCAAAATTAATATAAAATGAAAATCAATCCATCTCTTTTCCCGTTAAAAGTTTTTTTAATTGGAATATTACTTTTCCACTTCCAAACCGGATTTTCTCAGGAAGAAAAAAACTCAGCATTGTACAAAACGATTATGTCAAGAGACAGCCTTCTTTTTAATATTGGCTTTAATACCTGCGACATTAGCCAGTTTGAAAATCTTTACAGTGACGGTTTTGAATTTTATCACGACAAGGACGGTCCTTCAGATAAGGCACTTTTTTTAGTCAATCTCAAAAAAGGCTTATGCAAATCGGTTGAAACTTACAAAGCCAGAAGGTACCTGGTTCCTGGCAGTACCGAAGTTTACCCCCTCTATAACAAAGGCGTATTGTATGGCGCTATACAAATGGGAATTCACCAATTCTACGAAAAATCAATAGGCAAAAACGAATCTTTTGCAGATGCCAAAGAAAAATTTGGCAGTACTGCGCGATTTACTCACCTATGGATTTTAGAAAATGGTGATTGGAAACTTAAAAGATCTCTAAGCTACGATCATCAGGAGGCCAATACAGCGGGTACCAAATCGGATATTTTTGACAACGATGAAGCCATTAAAAAATGGCTGGTTCAGAATAATGTTCCAGCACTGGGTATTGGTGTGATCAATGAGGGAAAACTACAAGAAGTAAAAGTCTTTGGTGAACTTAAAAAAGGAGTTGCAGCACCCTACAATACGATTTGGAATGTGGCTTCTCTGACTAAGCCAATTACTGCAATGGTCGCTTTAAAATTAGTAAGTTCCGGAAAATGGAATCTCGACGAACCACTTTACAAATACTGGACAGATCCGGATATCGCAAATGATGCGAATACTAAATTATTAACGACGAGAATTGTCTTAAGTCACCAAACCGGTTTTCCGAATTGGAGGTATATGAACGAATCCGGTAAACTGGATTTCAAATTCAAACCCGGAACAAAATACCAATACTCAGGAGAAGGCATGGAATATTTGCGAAAAGCTCTGGAAAAAAAGTTTCACAAATCATTGGATCAATTAGCGGATGAATTAATTCTTAAACCGTTAAAAATGAATGATACCAAATTTACATGGAATGCCATAACCGATGTTTCAAGATGTGCCATCGGTTATGACAATAAAGGGAATGCTTACGAGCCTACCAAAAATAAAACGGCAAGTGCAGCCGATGACTTGCTCACAACCCTTGAAGATTACGGGACATTTCTATGCAGCGTGATGAACAGTGACGGTTTGAGTCAAAAAGTTTATGAAGACATGACAGCACATCAGGTTCAAACTAAAAAGAATAAATATTTTGGTTTAGGCTTTGAGATTTATGATTTAGGGAATGACGATTTTGCTTTGTCTCATGGCGGTGCTGACAATGGGGTTCAGACGATTTTTCTGTTACTTCCAAAAACCAAACAAGGTCTGATTATTTTTACCAATGTTGATGATGGATATAAGGTTTACGAAAAAATCCTTACCCATTATATGGGTGAAAAAGGGAAGCAAATAATCGAGATTGAAACCAAGTAAATCTCAATTCAAAAAAGTGATGTGTACAAAATCATTATTCGGAAATCTATGGTAAAATTATGTATTCTTATTGTGTTGTTGTTAAGTAAAGTTCTATTTGCATAAACCTATTATTGGTTCAAAAGAAATTTGTTAGTTATGAGCATAGGCGTATATATAGTAGTTCCTGGCAGTTCTCGGCCTATGCTCTCCTGCTAGAGTGTTAAGAAAAAGATAAAAAAGTATTGATCCTGAAACATAATTGAAAATTCGTCGTCTAACCAAAGACAACGACATAATCCTGAACAGATTAAAGAGTTTCAATCATCAAATCAAAAATCAATCACTGATTTACTAACCTTAATCATCAATCAATATGCAGAAACCAATCAAACTAGTTGTTCTTAGTGTTATTCTACTGTTTTTCGCTTTGAACATTACTTCCGCACAGGACAAAGGAAAACAAATTGACCAATTATTAAGTACCTACCATCAATATGGCCAATTTAATGGTTCGGCACTGGTTGCCGAAAATGGAAAGGTAATTTTTAAAAAAGGATTTGGCTCAGCCAATATGGAATGGGATATTCCGAATCAGCCTAATACCAAATTCAGATTAGGCTCGATCACCAAACAATTTACCGCTTTTTTAATCTTAAAATTAGTCGATGACGGAAAACTAAAACTAGACGTCCCTATCACTACTTACTTACCGGATTACCCTAAAGAAACCGGCGACAAAATAACGCTTCATCATTTACTAACACATTCTTCAGGAATTCCAAATTATACTGCTACACCAAATTTTCTTAGAGATAAAAGCCGCAATCCTTATACTCCGGAAGACTTTGTAAAAACATTTAATAAACTTCCTCTGGAATTTAAACCGGGTGAAAAATTCAACTACAGTAATTCCGGATATTTCCTCTTGGGGTATATTATCGAAAAAGTTACCGGCAAAACCTACGAACAATATTTGCAGGAAACTATTCTTACTCCTTTAAAAATGGCAAACACAGGCTTTGATCATAGTGAAGTGATCCTTAAAAACAGAGCAGCGGGTTATGAAAAACAAGGCAAAAATTTTGTCAATTCTTCTTTCATTGACATGAGTATCCCATATGCCGCGGGATCTTTGTATTCTACTGTCGAAGATTTATATTTATGGGATCAGGCACTTTATACGACTAAATTGCTTTCAGAAAAATCTATGGAGTCTCTTTTTAAACCGTATGTAAAAGCCTGGGGTGATTTTTACAGTTACGGATGGTTTATTTCAGAGGCTAATAATGGCAGCAAAGATAAACTGAAAGTTACGGAGCACGGTGGAGGAATTAACGGATTTAACACGCTCATTTCACGCGTTCCTGCCGATAAAATTCTAGTGGTGTTACTTAACAATACAGGTAATACTGTTTTGGGTGAAATGAACACTGCTATTCGTGCTATTTTATACAACCAGCCTTATAAACCTGCCAGAAAATCATTGGCAATTGATTTATTGGATATTTTCTCTACAAAAGGTGTCACAGCCGGGATTGATACTTATAAAAAACTAAAGAATGATCCCACTTTTGTTATTAAAGAAAACGATATGAACGAAGCCGGCTATCAATTGCTGCAAAGCGGAAAAAAGAAAGAAGCTATTGAAGTTTTTAAAATTAATGCGGAGACTTTTCCAAAATCTGGAAATGTCTATGATAGTTTAGGAGAGGCCTATCTGGCTGATGGGGATAAAAAGCTTGCGATTGCAAATTATTCCAAATCAGTTGAACTGGATCCTTCCAATGAAAACGGAAAAAAGGTCTTAGAAGAAATTTCAAAAAACAAAACGAAATAATTCTTAACAAACCTCTTTAAAAACTCCGCTAAAATTGATTTGAAATCAATTTTAGCGGAGTTTTTTTTGTTACAATTTCTAACAGTCACATTCGGCAATTAAATATTAAAAATACTATTTTAGCGCTGCCCAAAAAAAACAATAGTAAACCCTCAAATCAACATGATTTACAACAAGAACTGTTGTGAACTGTTTTTATTAACCTATGAAAAAATTAAAGACACAAACTCTTTTAGTACTCGTACTATGCCTGTTTATTCCGCTTATCGCTAGTGCTCAAACCTCAACCAAGACCGTCCCGATGCCCAGTCAGCAAAACAAAATTATCATTGATAAAATTGTCGAGGCTGCCCATTATAAAAATTATGTGACCGATTTTTGTCTGGCAACTATTAGTGAAGCTGCCCTTAAAGAAAAATGGAACGATCAAAAAACGATTGAAATAACGGAGAGTATCAACTACAAAAACTTCCGGGATGCTGTTTATAATATGTTTGCTTTTTATAATGAAATAGAATTGGAAACACTTTTAAAAACCTATCAGAAAGATACTGTCTATCAAACAACCAATGTCATGGTCACCAACGATGCACTGGGTTATAACCTCGAAATATTTGCAAATGATATTGTTCGGGGAAGGTATAAATAGGTTCTGAGGTTCTGAGGTTCTGAGGTTCTGAGGTTCTGAGGTTCTGAGGTTCTGAGGTTCTGAGGTTCTGAGGTTCTGAGGTTCCAATCTTTGTCAAAGCTTACACTTTGACAAAGATGTAATCATAAAAACGCAAAAGAAACTTTGCGAAAAGACTTTGCTCACTTTGCGGTAAAACCAGTAATCCTAAAACTAAAAAAACTATTTCCCGGCAGGTACAAGTGAAACCTGAAACGTGCAACTTGAAACCTGAAACCTGAAACTCGAAACCTGAAACTCGAAACCAAAAGCACTACTTCGCTTTTGGTTTCAAAACTAATTTGGTGGATGTTTTAATGATCTCTTCTTTGTTCAGTTTCATCTTTCTGAATTTACCGGCATTGTACATCTCGGCCTGATCGTCATAATGTTTACTAAACGGGTTACCGGATTGTCCTGTTGGCAAAATACTCCAGCTATTTTCGATATCCGAGAAATCCACTACTCTTCTGGTTGATGGCCCGCCTTTTACGTGATACTTCCCTTCCTTATTGAATCCGAAAAACTGATTGTTTATTACTTCATTCGATCCCGGAGCTGCAAATGGCCCTACATTAAACAAACGGCGCAAAGCTGCTATTTTCCCTAAAGGATGTTCATGTTCTACGGTGTGTGCTTTACCCCAGTTCCAATCTGCGACCTGATTTCCAAATTGTTCCTGAAGTTCCGCTATGGCTTCATGGAAGGATTTCGAAACAATATCACTTCTGGTTTCTTTTACATTTTTGGTTTTGATGTTGTCCCACCAAACAGAATTTTCATTCTGAATTTGTCTTGCAATGATTTGTTTCCCCAGTGAGGTATCAAGATACAAACTAAAGTTATCGGCTCCCATCTCGTCTTCAAAAGTATTTTTCAGATACAGATAAACCCATTTGTTGTAAATCGTTGGTCCAACATCCTCCGTATTATTGGTTCCTTTCCATGATTGCAAAGCGTTTATCGCTTCTTTTTCTTCTGCTGAAAGCGAACTTCCGGCTACAGTCGAAATTAAACGTTGCACCACTCCCGGTGAAACCAGTGACGTATTATCAAAAATCATCTTACTGATGGCTTCTTTGTCCCAATCTGATTTTGCCTCCATTAAACCTGAAATTCTTTTGGCACGATCCTCCGGCAAATAATATCCCGGATATAAAAAGCCATCGATAGCCTCAGGCTGATTGTTGGCAGAATACACATAACCCCATTTTGGATTCTCGGCAGAAGGATTCTTCGAAAAATCTAAATGTTCTTTAATATCGTCTTTACCGCTGGCACCATCCAAAATAAAAAAGGTATTCACTCCTTTATCATGTTTATAAAGTGCTCCGGTTGCCCACCATGCCACATTTCCTTTAGCATCACCATACATCACATTCAAACCCGGTGCCGCTACAAGCGAAACTGCTTTTCTGAAATCGTCTTTATTTTTAGCATGCGAAAGTCCATAAACGGCATCTAAAATCTGGATGGGCTGTTGTGTATACACCCACGACATTGCAATAGGATTCTTTTTTCCTAAGCGATCCAGCACATCATTCATGATAGGCCCGTGACGGCTTGATTTAACCGTCAGAACAACATCTGACGTATCTTTTACTTTTATCGTTTTTTTAATCGCCGTATAAGTCGCAAAACCTGTTGGTGTCTGATATTGATTAGAATCACCCTCTTTATTTTTTTCCTGATAAAAATCGATATCATCATTCTCGAACATCGTCAGTCCGTAAGCATAATTGCGATTGTGCGCCAATAGCGGATACGGCGTTCCGGCCAGATAACAGCCGTACAATTCGAAATCCGGTGTTACCAAATGTGCTTCATACCAGGTTCCTGGCTGTGAAAAGCTAATGTGCGGATCATTTGCAAAAATCACTTTTCCGCTTTTCGTTTTAGTAGGACCGGCAACCCAGCTGTTACTTCCCACAAAAGGAGGAATAAGCGAATTCTCCAGCAATGCCGCTACCGACTTTGAAATGGTGGTATATTCTTCGATATTCTCTTTTGAGTTTTTGATCCTGGTCGTATTAAACTCTCCCTCGATCCCTAAATCTTTTAAATATGCAACGCCGTATTTATCACGAATAAAAGTTAACAAAGGATCTGTTTTTTGCGCCATTGCAAAACTAAAAGACATATAACCAAAAATATTATACACGTCTTTTATGGTAAATTTTTCTTTTTTCACTCCTACCAGGGTAAACTCAATCGGCGTTACTCCCTCTTCCATGTACTGATTTATCCCGTCCAGATAAGCCATGGTCATTTTATAACTCTGACTGTTCGGATCTAATTTTGCTATGGCTTTTGCTGAAGCTTCTTCTATACCGATTCCGGAGAAAAATTTATCATTTTTTAGTGCAACCGATCCAAAGATTTCTGATAATCGTCCGGGTGCAATTCTTCGAAGTAATTCCATTTGCCATAATCGTTCCTGCGCATGAACATAACCAAGTGCTGTCATCGCGTCTTTTTCAGAATCGGCATAAATATGAGGCACTCCAAAATCATCAAAATACACCGTGGTTTCTTTCTGGAGGTTTTTGAGTTGTACTTCACCTTCGTATTTAGGCTTCAGATGAAAAATGTAGGCACAAAGACCAATCCCAAGAATAACAATCAATACCAATAAAACCAACAGAATTTTTTTAATTTTTCTCATATTTATGAAACGTATAAGGATCAATGTTTTTGTAATGATGTCCCTTAAATTTAAAATACTTTAAGAAACATCGCTTTTAAAAGTCTAAATTTATGTATTTAAAATCAACTATGTTTGGGAGTGGTTTTTTGTTTCACGCAGATTTTACAGATTTTTTTTGCTCCTTTTATAATAGGCGTCTTTTTGATCGCAGTAAAATCTTTTAAAAATTAATGGATTAACTTTCTACTTTAAAATAACATTCCGAATGCAGTTGAAGAATAACAAACTGCAAACCTGATATTTATCAGGTTTTTTGAATTTTATTTTCCCAACCTTTGCTTTTATTTTAATTTAAAAACAAATGGCAAAACCATCGATACACACTTTCCATATCCCTGTAATGGGTCTCGCATATACAATCGACAGTCCAATTCGAGTGGCACAATTTGGTATTTCATCTGTAGTTTCTATCGCTGATGATGATCTAATTGAGAAGATGCGTAATTTTTACAGTACTAAATTTAATTTTCCCTACGAGGAGATCAGTCAAAAATTTCAGGACTACAGGGCACAGCGCATTACCTCGTATCTCAATTTGGTCGATAAAATTGTGAAAGAGAAATTTGAAAATTTTAAAACGGAATTAATCGAAAGTAAGACTGCGGTAGAAAATTATATTACAATGTTACCGAATACTTCCGACATCAAAAAGGGGTTTCAGAATTTATTGGAGGACGGGATTTCTTTTAAGGAAAACATTCAAAACTATATCGAATCTCATCTTTCACCCGGTTGTATTGACGTGAACATTATGACCAAAATCGACAAAGATAATTTTGAAAAAAACGAACAGCTTCCCATTGAATTTAATGATGCTCATGCCGCTTTGCGAGGTTTCGCTAATAGTGATCTTGAATCTTCAGTGGTACTTTCTGCCGGAATGAATCCAAGATTGTACAGCTATTTCGAAAATTTTACGGATTTCTTTCCCAATAGTAAAAACGAACTTAAAAAGAGAATTATTCTAAAAGTCAGCGATTTCAGATCGGCTATGATACAGGGAAATTTTCTAGCCAAAAAAGGCCTGTGGGTTTCTGAATACCGCATAGAATCAGGACTAAACTGCGGCGGACATGCTTTTGCCACTGAAGGCCTTTTACTAGGTCCGATTTTAGAAGAATTCAAACAGAAAAAGAATCAGCTCATTCAGTCTGCACATGAATTGATGACAAAAGTATTACAGCAAAAACAAGTTCATGTCCCTGAAGTACCATTGCCTTTGAAAATTACGGTTCAGGGAGGCGTAGGTACTGCCGAAGAACACGATTTTTTATTGCAAAATTACGAAGTAGACTCTGTAGGATGGGGATCACCTTTTTTACTGGTTCCCGAAGCGACTTCTGTAGACCCGGCGACTCGCAAATTATTAATGGATGCCAAAGAAAAAGACTTGTATCTGAGCCACATTTCTCCATTAGGAGTTCCGTTTAATACTTTAAAAGGCACTACAAATGAGGCTTTAAAGCAAAAAAGAATCGAGCAAAATAAAGCAGGAAGTTCCTGCCCGAAAAAATTCCTGGCCTTGAGTAAGGAATATGATCCACATGGAATTTGTACAGCGTCGAAAAAATTCCAGGACATTAAACTGGAAGAATTGGCTGCTAAAAAAAATAGTCTTTCGAAGGAAGCTTATGAGAGAGAACAGTTTTCGATCACCGAAAAAGCCTGTTTATGTGTCGGATTGGCCAATGCGTCCTATTTAGAAAATGATATCCAGATAAAAGGTCAGGCACAGGGAGTTGTTATCTGTCCGGGCCCTAATATGGCCTATTTTGACCAAGAAGTTTCTTTGTCTGATATGCTGGCACATATTTATGGGAATAATTCCATCCTGAGGGCTAATAACAGGCCTAATCTGTTTGTAAAGGAATTAAAAATGTATATCGACTATTTTAGGAATGAAATAAATAATATTTCGGGAGAAATCACCAATGCCCAATTAAAGAAATGGACTGTTTTTAAAGCTAATCTCTTAGAAGGAATTGCCTATTATGAAAATTTGTTTGCGTCTTCTTTCTATTTTCAGGAAGATCCCGAAAAAATCAAATACCAATTCGATTTTTACAAACTGGAACTGGCTACAATTCAAGTTCCAACTTGTGAGTTGGTATAAAGAAACCGCCGATTTAAAATTTAAATCGGCGGTTTTATTTTAAAACTGTTTTTCCAGTTTACTCTTTTTTCTTTTTGCTGCCATCGATAATAGCTCCGGTTCCGGCTCCAACACCTGCTCCGGCTAAACCGCCTATTATTGCACCTTCCCCTTTTCTCTTGCTAACAATGGCTCCTGTCACTGCTCCTACTCCGGCACCTATTACAGCTCCTTTGGCTGCTGAACTCCAGCCTTTCTTTTTGGGAGTGGTTTGTGTTGCAGTCGAGGTTCCGTCAGCTTTGTGATTGACCACTACTACTTTTTGTGTTTCTAACTTTTGTTGTGCCTCTACCTTTTGCTCTTCTCTGATTTTTGCCATTTCCGTTCTCATTGAATCAATAACTCTTTGTTTACTAATTTCAACTTTCATCGAATCAATACTAGCTTGTTTTGCTTTATTGATATCCTCTTTTCCTTGATTCTGGCAAGAAACAAGAAAAACCGCAGCTATAAAAATATATAAAGCTTTCATGAGATTGTAGTTTAAAAAATTATTACACTACAAAGTAAAGAAGAACTTTTTTCTGAAAGCTTACAGGATTTTGCAGAAAACTTATAGAATTTGAAGGTTCTGTTCCGCCACAGCTTATAAAGATTATAATGATTTTAAAAAACTACTTCCATCTATTTGAATCTGCATGGGATTATACTTTGACTTATGCTCCTAAAATTCCTTTTTTAAGAATCTGACCAAAATCATACATGTCTTCATACGAACAATACAATGGAACGGGTGCCAGACGGATTACATTGGGTTCACGCCAATCTGTTATCACGCCATTTTTCATCAGGTAATCAAATAAGCTCCTTCCTTCTCCATGTAGAAAAACAGAAAGCTGAGAAGCTCTTTCACTAAGATTTGAAGGTGTTATAATCTCAAAATTGCCTTTTACCTCTTTATCAATTTCCTGTAGTATAAACTCTAAATAAGCGGTAATTTTATCTCTTTTTACGATCAGGGTATCCATTCCAACCTCAGCAAACATTTCAACGGAAGCCAAATAAGGTGCTAAGGTAAGTATTGGTAAATTACTAATTTGCCAACCGTCTGCTCCATGAACCGGATCAAAATTAGGCTCCATTTTAAAACGACGTTCCTTGTTATGCCCCCACCATCCGGCAAATCTTGGTAAGTCCGGATTGTTGTGATGTTTTTCATGTACAAAACAGCCTGAAGCATTCCCCGGTCCTGAGTTCATATATTTATAACTGCACCAGGCAGCAAAATCTACATTCCAATCGTGAAGTTCCAGTTTAATGTTTCCGGCTGCATGTGCCAGATCCCAGCCCACTTTTGCTCCTGCTTTTTGACCTGCGGCAGTAATTGTTTTCATATCGAAAACCTGCCCGGTATAATAATTTACTCCTCCTATTAACACTAAAGCCAATTCCTCTCCGACTTCTTCGATTTTGGCCAAAATATCTTCAAGACGAATATTATGTTCTCCTTCACGGCGTTTAATTTCTACAATCGCATCTTCTGTTTTATAACCATGAAAATGTACCTGACTCTGAAACATATATTGATCTGAAGGAAATGCTTTTTCCTCACAGATGATTTTGTAACGGGTTGCTGTTGGCTGATAAAAAGAAACCATTAACAAATGAAGATTTACAGTCAAAGTATTCATTACCGTTACTTCAGAAGGTAAAGCTCCCACTATTTTACTCAGGGGTTCGGCGAATCTTCCCTGATAATCCCACCATGGTTTTTCGGCATAAAAGTGACCTTCTACGGCAAGATCTGCCCAATCGTTCATTACTTCATCAATATAAGCTTTGGTACGTTTTGGCTGTAATCCTAAAGAATTTCCGGTGAAATAAATCACTTTTTTATCATTAACTTTTGGAAATATAAATTGGTCCTGATAGTGATTTAAGATGTCCTCTGAATCGAGTTGTTTCGCGAATTCGCGTGTATTTTGAAAAGTCATTGCGTTTGTTTTGAATCGTAAAAATAACAAAAATTGTTTATTTTGTTTCAAGTTTCAGGTTTCAAGTTACCAACAGAACCTAAAACCTGAAACTTGAAACTTGAAACCTGAAACCTGAAACCTGAAACTTGAAACATGAAACCTGAAACATGAAACTTGAAACTTGAAACCTGAAACTTGAAACTTGAAACTTGAAACTTGAAACCTGAAACCTGAAACTTAAAACCATTATAAAATAGAAAACCCGACAAGTTTAAAAACCTGTCGGGTCTGTCTATAAGATAAATTCTAATTAAAGAATTAACATTGCATCTCCGTAAGAATAGAATTTGTATTCTTCTTTGATCGCTTCTTCGTAAGCTCTTTTCATTAAATCATGACCACAGAAAGCAGAAATCATCATTAATAATGTTGATTTTGGCGTGTGGAAGTTTGTAATCATACAATTGGCAATACTAAAATCGTGAGGAGGGAAAATAAATTTATTGGTCCAGCCTTCATAAGGGTTTAAAGTATTTTGAGAGGAAACTGAACTTTCGATGGCACGCATTGAAGTTGTTCCAACAGCACAGATACGTTTTCTACCTGCTTTTGCAGCATTTACGATATCACAAGCTTCTTGTCTGATGATCAATTCTTCAGAATCCATTTTGTGTTTGGACAAATCTTCAACCTCAACCGGGTTAAAAGTTCCTAAACCTACGTGAAGTGTTACTTCTGCAAAATTTACTCCTTTAATTTCTAATTTCTTCAAAAGGTGTTTCGAGAAGTGTAAACCTGCCGTTGGTGCCGCTACAGCTCCTTCTTCTTTTGCATAAATGGTCTGGTATCTTTCAGCATCTTCAGCCGTTACTTCTCTGTTGATGTATTTAGGAATCGGAGTTTCTCCAAGTTCTGTCAATTTATTTCTGAATTCTTCGTAAGATCCATCGTATAAGAAACGTAAAGTTCTACCACGTGAAGTGGTGTTGTCGATTACCTCAGCCACTAACGAATCGTCGTCGCCAAAATAAAGCTTGTTACCAATTCTGATTTTACGGGCCGGATCAACCAAAACGTCCCATAGACGCTGCTCTGAGTTTAATTCTCTTAATAAAAAAACTTCAATTCTTGCTCCTGTTTTTTCTTTGTTTCCGTACAAACGTGCCGGAAAAACTTTAGTATTGTTAAGGATCAAAACGTCTCCGTCATCAAAATAATTGATAACATCTTTGAACATTTTGTGCTCTATAGTTTGTTTTTGACGATCAATTACCATTAAACGAGACTCGTCTCTATTCTCTGCTGGAAATTCCGCTAAAAGTTCTTTTGGTAAGTTGAATTGAAAATGTGATAATTTCATATTGACATTGCTGATTTTAGAGTGTAGATTTTAGATTTTTTTATCTAAAATTGTAAATCGTGTGCAAATATACGATTGTGAGATAGGCGTTGTCAAGTGTTTTGCTGTTTATTTTCAAAAGCCTTTGGTTTACTGCCCCTTAGAGTTCCTTAAAAATGAAAGTTTTAGCTTTTTTTTAACTTTAGAGGAAACCAAAGTTCATTTAATCCGAACTCCTGAAAAATTGCTGTTGCTTTTCCTGATCAAAATCAAAAATAAATCCACAAAAAAACCTCCGGTTTGAATCGGAGGTTATTGAACTATGTTCAGCTCTTAAACGAGCTTCTATTTTTTATAGTGTTTCGACAATTTCAAAGTCTAATGCTTTCAAATCATTCCAGAAATCAGGGTACGATTTTGAAACTACTCCCGCATCTTCAATAACAATTGGTACTTTTAAAGCCAAGGGTGCAAATGCCATTGCCATGCGGTGGTCATTGTAGGTTGCAATCTTCACATTGTGCTTAATATTTTCTGATGCCACCAAAGTCAAACTGTCATTGGTTACTGAAATGGCAGCTCCTAATTTTGTAAGCTCAACTCGTAATGCTTCCAATCGGTCTGTTTCTTTAATTTTTAAAGTATGAAGACCTGTTAAATGACATCCTATACCTAATCCCAGACAAGTCACAACAATCGTTTGCGCAATATCCGGAGTATTGTTCAATTCAAAATTTACATTTTCAAACTTAAAATTCTCTTGTTTTACCAAAGTCATTTGATTGTTCTGAAAAGTAGTTTTCACTCCTAATTTTTCATAAAGTGATACCAATTCAGAATCTCCTTGTAAGCTGTTTTCTTTGTAACTGCTCAACGTTATAGAAGCAGTATCTGCCAAAGCTACTAAACTAAAGAAGTACGAAGCCGAACTCCAATCCGATTCTACTACCATTTCTTTAGAAGCGACTTCTGTTTTTGGATATACTTTAATCACATTACCTTCAAAACTGGTCTGAATATCTAAATCGTTTAGCAAAGCCAAAGTCATTTTGATGTATGGAACCGAAGTGATTTCACCTTCTAAAGTCAATTCTAAGCCATTCTCCAGTTTTGGTGCCACTAATAAAAGTGCCGAAATGTACTGACTGCTCACGTTGGCTGCCAAAGTTACTTTTGAAGCGGTTACTTTTTTTCCTTTGATTCGAATTGGCGGATAACCCTCTTCTTTTTCATAGGAAATCTCGACTCCCAATTGTTCTAAAGCTTCTACCAGAATCTTTATTGGGCGCTCCTGCATTCTGCTGGAACCAGTCATGACTACTTCGCGTCCTTCGTTTACTGCAAAATAGGCTGTTAAAAAACGCATCGCCGTTCCCGCATGATGAATGTCTATGATTTCGTCATGGCCAATTAGTGCTTTTTGCATTACCTCACTGTCATCGGAGTTGGAAGTATTGGCTAAAGTAATATTTGGGAACAGTGCTTTTAATAACAACAAACGATTGGTTTCGCTTTTTGATCCGGTTACTGCAATTTGTCCTTGTAAATTATGTTGAGTGGTTTGGAGTAGTAAATTCATTATAGGGTAAATATTATAGCATTTTTGCAAATCTATTTTAAATAAAGGACACTCCAAAACTTTACCGGGACTTATCACATTATTTTAATTTATCGTTGTTTTTATGACGATCCTTGTCCCGAACTGATTTCAAATCCATTTTTTTATCAAAAGCAGCTTGTAAATCTATTCCGGTTTGATTGGCCAGACAAAGTACTACAAAAACAACATCGGCCAGTTCTTCTCCTAAATCTTTATTTTTATCGCTTTCTTTCTCTGACTGTTCTCCATACCTGCGGGCAATAATACGGGCAACTTCACCTACTTCTTCGGTAAGCTGTGCCATATTGGTTAATTCGTTAAAATAACGAACGCCGTGTTCTTTAATCCAGGTATCTACATCCAGTTGTGCATTTTTCAAATCCATAGTTCTATTTTTCAACAAAAATAATTCTAATCTTTTAATACCGCTAGATTCTCTTTAAAACAATTTTCTCTGTTTCTTTAGCGATCATCCCTTTGTAATATTCTTTTAGCATTTCATATTTTTCAGTAGATACAATTGCATCATTAATCTGGTGCTGCACTGTGATTTGTAAAAGATTATCGTTTGCTGCAATGTTAAACTTAAAAGTTCCTAAATTCTCTTCCATATTGAAAATTGCTGGTGCAGGTAGTGTTTCTACTGCGAATCCTTCAGGAATTTTAAGCGTAATATTGTATTTATCAGTAAACGGGAAACCAAAATCTACCGGATATTCTCTCACTTCCTGTTTGAATGGGTTTTCCTTATTTGCAAAAAACAACATAGGGCTCACATATATTTTACCACCAATTACTTCACATAAATTATTCCCTGTAAAAGAGTACGATTCAACAATAGGCAATAGAATATCCTTTTCATTGGTTTTGGAGTACTCACTAATTTCAATTTTATTGTTTTGGTTTTCCAATTTTTCCAGATATTCCTCTTCTTTGAGACTAGAAATATTATGTCTGGTGATCACAGCATTGTAATCCGTACATTGTCTTCTGGTTTTTCCTGTGATTTTACCATCAGGATCAACGCTATAATTCATAAACACAATGTCATTCGACGATTTTTTAGGCATCAAATCTACTTCTTCAGAACTTCCGTCTTTTCGAATCAATCGACCGTACCAGTTTAGAGCTCTAAATGGTAAAACATTAGGGGTTGAATACTTATCTGAAGCATCTAAAAGGATATTCCCCTCTGGTGTTTCAACTGCCGCAATAACATAATTAAAAGCAGTTCTGTTTGGAAAAAGAGAAATCCCGTTAGAACGTGTACTCACTAAAACCGGATTTGCGGTTAATCCTGCGTAGCGCAACATAGCAGTTAACATCAAATTAATATCGGCAATGTTTCCTGACTTTTCTTTATAGGCTTTCTTAACACCACTGTCACAATTGTACCCGTTATAGTCATTCCACTTTACATTAGCCTTTACGTAATTTAAAATGGTTAAAATTTTGTCCTCCGGAGTGTTTTTTCCTGCCAGTATTGCCTTTAAATCTTCTTCAAAATATCCAGTTTTATTTAATTCAGGACCAAAATCATCATATTCGTAAATGGTTTTGACCACAGAATTCCAATCTGTCGAATACATTTTTAATTGTGCATTTAGATGTTTTGTCATTGATAATTCATGCTGAATGCTGGATACGTAATTATCAATATTATTTACAAAAGCTTCCTCTTTCATAGCCGGAAAATCTTTTGCTACATAAGTTGTTCTTGTTTCAGTGTAATTAATTTTATCTGTAGAAAATGTTGTCGTACTGTTCATCCCTTCACTTCTTTCTTTACTTGTGAGAGTAATCGTCTTTAAACCTTTTTCTACTGTTAGTTTAGGAAAGATATATCCTTTCTGTCTTGAATTAAAGACATAATACTCCGGAATATAGGTGCTAAACTCGGAATAATTCACAGGAATACTGTTTTGAAATTCCCACTCCCTGATAAGTCGATCACTCGGACATCTTAAAACATATCGAAATTCAATAACAGAACCTTCTTTAACATTAGGCATTGTAATCTTTTTTTGTGACCTGTATTTATTGACTACTTCATCAAACACTCCATCGCTCTTCAGTTTTGTCTTTTCGATTTTCCCTCCAACCAAATTGTAAGTAACAGCATCACTAAATGTTACCTTTTCTTTAAAGCCACTCTCATTACCGTACCATACTTTTTGATTAGCCCACTCGTATCCTGCCTTTTTATAAATTTTAATTCTGATTTCAACTTCTGTAACGGTAATAAAACCTTCATTTGAATCATACTGTATACTGGCATTCCCTTTTTTATACAGAATAGCAGCTACTGCTGATGAATCTTTAGGGTGTACTTTTTCCTCTAGTTCTGCAACAGATACTTTCCCTAATTTAAACTCTTGTGCTGAAACTTTAAACATGCCCAGCAGCACAATTAAAAAACTTAAAAATTTGATTGGTTTCATTTTGGTTAGTTCTTGGTTAATATAATTTTGGCATTATCATTTTTGGCTATCTGCTCCATAAAAAGACGATAGTCATCGTATTCTTTGTTGGAGTATTTCCCTTTATTTAAAAACAGCGAACGTTTGTAGAGTAATTTATTATTCTCTTTTTTGATAATTTCGGTTTTGTATGCTCCGAACTTTCCATTTAATTCGAAATTTGAGGGCAAAAATTCAATCGCAAAACCTGCAGGTAAACTAACCTCAATTTCATCAGTATCTAAATACCCGCGCTGAATTTGAAATGAATTTTTTCTGTTTCGGATTCTCTTTACGTTCGTGGCACTTTGATTAAATGCATCAACAGCAAAAATTAGTTTATTCCCTGAGACTGTTGCATAATTTAAAGCACTAAGCTGGACATCTTCGGTAAAACGTATCGCCTCTTTGTTATTAGTCAAAGCCATTTTACCCAATTTCAGGTTGTTGATATTGTCCCAATATTCTTTGTAGTGGGCTTCTTTTTCGGTTGGCTGTAAATGCTCAATCCGTGTTTTCGAAGCGTATTGAGAACCTTCTGAATGTATTAAAACGGAACCGGAAAAATGTCCGTTTTCATCTATTGTATAAGTACCTTTTTCATTTTGAGTGTTGCCTTCATCTGCATACACTTTTGTTCGCACAATTTCACCACCCTCAGGTTTAATAACTAATACATCTCTGTCATCCGTAAAAGTTCCCTGATACCCGAAAGGATTGTCCTGACTCGTACATTCTAACCAAGTATAACTATCACCTGTGGGAATTGCTAAAATAATATGGTTTCCTTGTTGAGATACAAAATCTGATCTAATATCCATTTTATATGAGTCGCCATACAGTTTTGTATAATAAGATTCTACACCTACGCATTTCAATAATGCTTTAGTATAATTAGTCAAAGCCTTACAGTCACCATAGCCTAATCGATCAACATCTTTAGCAAGCATTGGTTTCCAACCTCCTATTCCCTCATGAATAGCAACATACCTAACTTTTTGTTGAAGATACTTATAAATTATTTTTGCTATCTCAATGGCATCTTTCTCATTCCCAACCAAAGCTTTCATTTTTACTTTCGTTTCCTCTGGAATATCTTCAGTACCAAATAAAATTTTATCTCCCCACCATTTACCAAATTCTTTCCAAGTCTTGGCGTTCCCATCAACCCCTTCAAGATTAAAATATTCAAGTCCCATTAAAAGACTAGGATATATTTCATTAAAACTCGGGCTATAATCTTCTGATTTTTGTGCCAAAATAGCTGCTGCAACGTACGAAAGTTGAGTCTCACTGTCGACGATCTTTTTTATATTAAAATCTAAAAATTGATATTCTTTTTTCCTAAAACCTAAGCTAGCTGGATATTTAATGTTCAAAACATTCTTTTCAACACTAATATAATATCCCTCTAATGGCATCCACGTTGGAATAAAAGCAGTTGTAGAAGTTTGTGTTTCACTATTATAAACTACAGTGTATGGGTACGAAATTGGGGTATATTCTAAAAAAAGATATCTATTATCAGAAATAAGTGTACCGCCATCAACTGCGCTTTGATCTTTAAAATCTTTTCTTTTGACTTTTTTTATTTCATTTCCAAAAGCGTCATAAATAATAGCTTCAATACTATTAACTGACGAATTTTTACCATAATCTTCATAAGCATTTACCGCATTCGAACCTTTTTCATTTAGTACCGTAACGATTCGTTGCGTTTTTATAGTCATACTACGTTGCGAAGAAATTGTAATATCAGTCTGATTTAGACGAACTACTGCATTGGCATTTTCTTTAAGACTGTCGGCAATTGCAGCCACAGCATATTCGCTTTTTTGAGCGGAAGAAATAAGGGTAAACAGGCAAAAAAATAACGTAACAACCAGGCTTCTCATTTAGTAAGTAATTTCGCCAAATATATATTATTTTTAGAAATCCTTAACATTTGTCTAATATTTTTTTAATCTCTGTTTTTGCTGTCTATTAAAATAGTTACGGGTCCGTCATTTACCAGGCTAACTTTCATATCGGCACCGAAAATTCCTGCCTGTATTTTTTTAGTGAATTCTTTTTCTAGGGATTTTAGAAAATTCTCATACATGGGTATTGCGAAGTCTGGTTTTGCTGCTTTTATATAAGAAGGACGATTCCCTTTTTTGGTAGAAGCATGAAGTGTAAACTGACTCACTACGATAATATCTCCGTCGATATCCTGAATTGAACAGTTCATAACGTCATTCTCATCTCCAAAAATTCTCATTTTGACAATCTTACCCACCAGCCAATCAATATCTTCCTGCGTATCGGCTTCTTCTATTCCCACTAAAACCAATAAACCTTTCTGAATATCTGCAACTTTTTTCTGATCGATTGTTACGGATGCTTCTGAAACTCTTTGCAGTACTATTCTCATTTATGTAAGTCTTAAAGTTGAAAGTCAAAAAGTGTAAAAAAGCCCTTTCGAAACTTTTTAAACATCGCCCTTTTAACTGAATTTATTTTCTCGTTTCATCACTCGCTGCACGATCATCACCATAAGTATCCGTGCGGTAATGCTCTTCGTCTCCTTCCAAAATTTTGAGGTAACTGTTATAGCGGGACCAGGCGATTTCATCTTTTTCCAAAGCGGCTTTAATGGCACAGTGTGGTTCTTCTTTATGTAAACAGTTGTTAAACTTGCACTGATCTTTTAATCGGAAGAATTCCGGAAAATAACCGCTTATTTCTGAAGGTTCCATATCAACAATTCCGAAACCTTTTATTCCCGGAGTATCGATAATCTGCGCATTAAAAGACAGATCGTACATTTCGGCAAAAGTAGTGGTGTGCTGTCCTTGTTTGCTTTGTTCTGAAATTACAGTAGTTTTAAGATGCAAACTTGGCTCCATCGCATTGACCAATGTCGATTTTCCAACACCGGAATGCCCGGAAAACATACTCACTCTACCCACCATCATTTCTTTTAGTTTATCCACACCTTTATTCTCTGTAGAAGAAATACGCAGGCACTTATATCCTATTTCCTGATAAATGTGCTGCAGGTAAAGCTGTTCATCCAAAGTACTTTCATCCAAAGTATCGATTTTATTAAAAATCAAAACAGCCTCAATTCCATACGCTTCGGCTGTAACTAAAAAACGATCTATGAAACTCGTTGTTGTTGGCGGATTATTAATCGTAATCAGTAAAAAAACCTGATCTATATTGGATGCAATGATATGAATCTGTTTGGATAAATTAACCGATTTACGAACGATATAGTTTTTTCTTTCGTGAATATTAAAAATCGTTCCGGTTACCGCATCTGAAGTTTGCTCCAATTCATAATCAACAATATCACCTACAGCAATTGGATTGGTACTCTTAATACCCTTCATCCTAAACTTCCCTTTCATACGGCATTCTATAAAATCACCCTTTTCTGATTTTACAGTGTACCAACTTCCTGTAGATTTATATACGAGTCCTGTCATTCTTTAATTTTAGATTGCTGATTTTAGATTCTAGATTATGCTTTGAACCAAAAAATAAAAGGCAAAATTACGTTTTTAGAATTGAACAACGCAACTTCACCTTTTAAAAATAAAGACTTACTCTTAAATTGAAAGATTTACCAGATAATTTCGGCTAAAATTTCATTTTCTTTGATTTTCCCTAACTGAATCGTTTTTAAAGTTCTGGACGTTTTTCCCGCTCTTGTAATATAAATTTCGACCATTAATGTTGCCGGACCATTTTCAGTTAATTCAGTTTCTCCAAAATAATCGGTTTTAATTTTATATTTCCCCTTTATTGCATTTCGAATTATATATTGCTCCGGCCCATAACCTTCTGTAAAATCTTTAGAAAATCTTCCTCCAATTTGTGTAGAAGTATGGCTGTAATAACATTCTTCATTTGTTGGCTCAATTACATGTAAATCCAAATCAACATCCATTTGGTTCCAGTTCATAATAACTCTAATATCAACCGGCATTTTTGCAAGGTACTTTTTATCAAGCTTACCCGTTTTTATGCCAGAATGTTCTGTTATCATTCGATTAACATCCATTAGAATAATATCCTCTACACCTTCATACTGGCCACTCATTTCTCCATAATAATTCACTTCAAGCGCTTTAATTAATTGATCAAAAGCTTCTTGATATTTTCCTGCATCTTCTAGTGTTAACGCATAATCTCTGAGACTCTGTGGTTCATGCTCTCTCCATTTCACGACTTGTTTTGCAGTAAATACTGCATCATTATAATCTTTCCACTGACGCAAAGTATAAGTCAAAGTTTTATAAAGCTGGTGATTCTCTAACCCTAAATCAGCAATATTACTAAGGATCAGCAACGCTTTTTTTACATCGCCATGAATGTAGAAAAAATGAGCCACATCAAAATAAAAACTGGGGTTCCTTTCCTGTGCTTTTCGTAATTCAAAGTACAAATCATATTGTTTTTCTTTTGGAGCTGAGGCCAATGCTTTTAAATACAATCGATCTGGATTCCAACTTTTTGTTTCTACAACTCCACTATTCCAAGAGTCCTTTTTCGTTGTTACAATAATAACTCCATTTGCCCCACTGCTACCATATGCAGAAATTCTCGACGGATCTTTCAACACCTCTACCGAAGCGATATCATCTGACTTTAAATCGGTTAATTCACCCTCATAAAACTGACCATCAACAATAATTAAAGGCTTTTTTGAATCTCCGGCTAAATAACCTCCATTAAAATTTGAATCTTCTGAAAGATCTTTATTTTTTGAAGTGCCTTTTTCAAGAGCACCTGTTAAATCTGGTTTTTTTTGAGTACCATACCCTACTACAACTGTTTCTTGTAATTCTGCGCTGTTTGAAACTTTATTAATTTCTTCGCTTCCTACTTTTTTATCTTTTATCTCAGTAATTTTTGGTATATCCCCAGTAACTTCTTCCGCTTTTGCTAACACTGGCGCAACAAATTTAACCTGATCTACTTTTGGTGCAGAAGCAGTATTATATACATTGTTGTCTTCAATTACTGTCGCAGCTGTTCCTGCGCCAACAGGTTCATCTACGGTCAAGACTGCATCAGGATCTCCTTTTATAGTCTCTTGATAAACTGTGCCCTCATCTCTACCTAAACCAGGCGGCGGAAGTTGTCTTTTGTATTTATACTTAGACGCAATTTTCTGCCCTTTGTATTGAACATTCTTTTTCCACCAAATATTTAATTCCTTAAAATAATTTTCAATACTTTCCCAATTATTTTTTTGCTGCGCCAGTGTAGCATCATGTTCCTGTTTTTTAATTCGGTCAAATTCGGCACGCAATTCTGCTGGCGGCATAATATCATAAGAAATATAATCGCGAATATCTTCCAGAACAATTAATGAAGTATTCTTTGTTATGATTCCGTATTTCTTGCCCAGAAGCTCGATTTCATCTGCATTTTTGTCATATTGAAAATCGAGGTTGGCAATTTTTTTCTGCGCCCAAAGTTTTTCAATATTTACTTCTTTGGTATCTTGAATAGTAGCTTCAAGCGTAATTTTTCGTTCCAAAACTACTTGGTTTCCGTAACCAAAAAGAAGTGTAATCTCATTTTTCGGATTCAAAGAAATCCCCGAAAAACTAAAATTTCCCGAAACCGAAGTCCCTTCTATCGGAAATACATCAGTTACCGTTAAATTCTCCTTTATTCCAAGAAACTTTAAATTAGTATTTACCAATTTATCTAAAGCAGCTTCAGCATTTATCTGATTTAAATTGATGAAGTTTCCGCCGGTTTTCATTGAAGAAAAGTTGAGAAAAGCAAAATCTGAAGAAACTGAAGAGCTAATTATGTAAGCAGGTCTCTTCGTTTTGGGTAAAAGATTTTCACTCAAAGAAGATAATCCATCTGTGAAAAATAAAAATTCATCCTGGTTTTCAAAACTGATTTGTGAAAAACGAGTTCCGCCATCGTATTTTGTGTTCTCTAAAACTGTTTTTAATTCGGACCAATTTCCATCAGAAACTACAAACTCTTTTCGTTTTTCGAAAGTATAATTCAAAAAGTACAAGGTAACTTTTGTGTTTTGTATTTTCTGGAAATAAGCATTTAACAAATCCAGTTCCTTTTTTAAATCTCTGTTCTGACAGCTAAGCGAGTTATCCCAAATTAAACCAATCGAAGCCGGTGTCTTTTTCGCTGTTTTATTCCCTTCTACAAAAGTATTCCCGTAAAAATAATGTTGGCCTCCAACATCCTGCATCAATACACTTGGAAGATTTTGCTGTAATGGAATTTTAAAAACTATTTTTTCTGCAGGCTGATAGTTTTCTTTTTTGATCGAAGCCTGAAAAGATTGGTTCCATTTTGAAAAAGTAATCTCATTTCCTGAATTCTCAGTAACTGTTGGTGCCGTTGAAGCTCCTAAAACTGATACATTAATTTCAAACTGGTCTGTTTTTTTTGGAAAACGACTCATCAATTGATACACCAGATTGTCTTTATCAAAAGCCGAAAGTTCTTCTTCGTAACCAATAATCACGGTTCGTTCTCCATTTGGCAGTAACGGATAAATTCTGGTTCTAAAATTATTTCCATCTACTTTCTCCAGTAATCCCGGGTCAACACGACGATGTTCAATCGCTTCAAAAACCTGTTTCCCTTTATTTTTATTAACCGGAACTGCTTCGCGTATTTTTCCGCTAATATCAATAGCATATCTGGAAACCGAAACATTTTCCGGTAACGGAAAAATAAGTTCTGCCTCCATCTGACGGGTTCCTGAATTAAAAAAGTGCATTTCGACAGTAGTATAAGCAATGTTTCCTACCACTTTTACATTGACGAAAAGTTTGTTCATTCTCACTTTTTCAGCATCCTCTCCTTTAACCGTTAGTTCAGGACTTTGTGCGAAACTTTCTATTCCAATAAGCAAAAAGAAGAAAAACAATACATGCAAATTCATCCGAAAAATGCCCGGCACAGACGAAAACAATTTTGACTTCATGATACGAAAATTTAGGTTTATACTTTTATAGAGAACAAAAAACATCAAAAGGTTGGGAAGATACTATTTATTTCAAAAAAAAATCTCCAAAGCCCAAAAGCAAAGGAGATTTAATATAAAAAAACAATCTGTTTTTAAAATTGTGACATAAGAAAATCGTAGAACAACGTTTAAAAAGCTTCAATTCACTTATATCACTTATGCGTTTAGAAAAAATTATGCATTGAAAACTTTTTCCTGATGACCAATACTTTCCTGGTGAATTGCTTTAAACATTCTCAAAACAAATTCTTCGGTAAGTCCTTTTTTCTCTCCTTCCAGAATCATTTTTCCTAAGATTTCATTCCAACGATTGTTTTGAAGAATCGCAACGTTTGCATCTTTTTTCACCTGTCCAATTTCATCAGCAACTTTCATACGTTTTCCAAGCAACTCTAATAAGTTAGCATCCAAAACGTCAATGTTTGCTCTTAATTTCTTCATTTTTTGGTTGTACTCGTCTGTAGTATCATCTGTTTTTCTGATGGTCAAATCTTTTATGATTTGTTTCAAAGCATCCGGAGTTACTTGTTGAGCGGCATCACTCCAGGCATTGTCCGGATCGTAATGCGTTTCGATAATCATACCATCGTAATTCAAATCCAAAGCTTCCTGAGTCACTTCGAAAATCATGTTACGGTTTCCTGTAATATGAGACGGATCGATGATTAATGGTAAATCAGGGAATTTATTTTGCAATTCGATTGCAATTTGCCATTCCGGAATGTTTCTGTATTTTGTTTTTTCGTAAGTCGAAAATCCTCTGTGAATCACCCCTAATTTTTCGATTCCGGCCATGTGCAAACGCTCTACACCACCTAACCATAAAGCTAAATCAGGGTTTACCGGGTTTTTAACCAAAACGATTTTATCTGTTCCTTTCAAAGTATCTGCAATTTCCTGAACTGCAAAAGGGTTTGCCGTTGTGCGGGCACCCACCCATAAAACGTCGATATCGTGTTCTAAAGCCAATTTACAGTGTGCTGCAGTTGCTACTTCAGTTCCCATTAATAAACCGGTTTCAGCTTTCGCTTTTTGTAACCATTTCAAACCAATTTCTCCAACACCTTCAAATCCTCCCGGACGCGTTCTTGGTTTCCAGATCCCCGCTCTGAATACGCTAACTTTTGAATCTTTCAACTCACGTGCAATCTTCAATACCTGATCTTCTGTTTCTGCGCTGCATGGTCCTGCTATCACAAGTGGGTGATTTAAATTGAAATCTTCTAACCACTTTCTCATTTCTTTCTTATTTTCCATCTTTGTTATAGTTTATTTTTTAATTGTTAATCCGTTTAGTATTTCTTTAATTTTATTGGTGCTTTCCATTTCTTCAAAAATGGCGCTATAATCTTCTTCTTTCAGCAAATCCCTAAACCGACTGAGATTTGAAATGTATGCTTCTAAAGTTTCGAGAACGTATTCTTTATTCTGCTCAAAAATGGGTGTCCACATCGCGGGAGAACTTTTGGCCAGACGCACTGTACTTTCAAATCCGCTTCCCGCCATATCAAAAATATCCTGTTCGTCTTTTTCTTTGTTCATTACCGTTTTCCCAAGCATAAATGAGCTGATGTGAGATAAATGCGACACATAAGCAATATGTTTGTCGTGCGAAACCGGATCCATGTATCGAATCCTCATTCCTATTTCGCTGAAAAGCTTCAATGCCTTTTCCTGCAATTTAAAAGTGGTTTTTTCCACCTCACAAATAATATTCGTTTTCCCTTTAAACAACCCTCTTATCGCCGCCGAAGGCCCTGAGAACTCTGTACCTGCAATTGGATGTGTAGCAATAAAATTTCTTCGTTTCGGATGACTCGCTACTGCATCGCAAATTGGTTTTTTAGTCGACCCAACTTCAAAAACAATTGTTTTGTCTCCCACTAAATCCAATACTTTTGGTAAAACCGTTAGCGCCACATCTACAGGAACCGAAACAATTACAAAATCAGCTCCTGACAAATCTTCAAAATGTCCTTCCTGATCAATAACTCCTAAATCAATTGCTTCCTGCAGGTGTTTTTCGTTACTGTCAATTCCAAAAACAGCTGCATTTGGATGTTGGTCCTTGATGTCCAACACCATCGAACCGCCAATTAATCCTATTCCTATTACGTATATTTTCATACTATTTTTTTAATTTCCAATTTTTGATCTTATTTGTCTCCCTGAACGAAGTCGAAGGTCGCTCCAATTAGAACGTGGGCTTCGACTTCACTAAGCCTGACATCTGGATAAAAATCTTGATTCTTGATTCTAAAATCTTAATCCCTAAAATCGCTCTATTGCTTCTTGTACTTTTTCTTCTTTTACACACAATGAGAATCTGATGTATCCTTCACCGTTGCTTCCGAAAATAGTTCCCGGCGTGATAAAAATGTGTTTCTCGTATAATATTTCATCAATAAACTTCTCTGCTGACGCTATTCCTTCCGGAAGTTTTGCCCAGACAAATAAACCTACACCTTCTTTATAAACTTCGCAGCCTAATTTCTCTGCTAATTTTTCCGTTAATTCTCTACGACGTCTGTAAATTACATTCTGATCATAGAACCAACTTTTATCACAATTTAAAGCTGCTACAGCGCCTTTCTGAATTCCGTAAAACATACCGCTGTCCATATTGCTTTTTACTTTCAAAACAGCATCAATAATTTCAGGTTTCCCTAAAACCATCCCCACTCTCCAGCCGGCCATATTAAATGTTTTACTCAATGAATTCAATTCTAAAGCTACATCCTTTGCGCCTTCAACCTGCAGCAAACTCATTGGATTATCATTCAAAACAAAACTATACGGATTATCGTTAACCAATAGTATGTTGTGTTTTTTAGCAAAAGCAACCAGTTTTTCAAATAACGTCAAGCTTCCTCTTGCACCCGTAGGCATGTGAGGATAACCCAGCCACATCAGTTTTACTTTCTCCAGCTCTAATTTCTCTAAAGCTTCAAAATCAGGTTCCCAGGAGTTAGCCTCTTTCAAATCATAATAAACCGGAACTGCTCCAACCAAATTGGTTACCGAAGTATAAGTTGGGTAACCCGGATTCGGAATTAAAACCTGATCGCCTTCATTTAAAAATGCTAACGAAATGTGCATAATTCCTTCTTTCGAACCCATCAACGGTAAAATCTCATTGTTCGGATTCAACACAACACCAAACTGATTCTGATAAAAATCAGCCATTCCTTTTCTCAATTCCGGCAATCCCTGATAGCTTTGATAGCCATGCCCGTTTTCCTCCTGAATTGCTGTGGCTACCGCTTCAATTACTGCTTTAGACGGACTCAAATCAGGGCTTCCGATGCCCATATTGATGATAGGTTTCCCTTCAGATTGCAGTTGACGAACTTCTCTCAATTTTGAGGAGAAGTAGTATTCTTCAACTGTATCTAATCGTTTTGCTGTTGTGATCATTTTTTTGGGTTTTAGGCTTTAAGCTGTATGCTTTAAGCTCATTTAAACTTTTTAATTTGTTGTATTATTCTTTTTAACTTTATGATTTTCAACTTTTCAACTTTTCAACTTTAAGACTCACTTAAAGGTTTTGTGTTTTTGTATTCTCCCAATACTTTAAAATATTCTGCCATAATGTTTAATAACGATTTGGCTTTTGCAAAATCCTCGTATTTCTCAAAGGTTACGTCTACAAAAAACGCATATTTCCAAGGTGTTTCAATTTTTGGAAGCGACTGAATTTTCGTCAAATTCAATTTGCAGTCACTCATTACATTTAAAACCGCTGCCAGACTGCCTCTCTTATGATCCAGTTCAAATTTAATTGAGGCTCTGTTGATTTCATTTTCCGGCAAAAATGAATTCTGCTTTTTAATGATTACAAAGCGGGTCATATTGTTTTTGATGGTTTGGATTTCAGGAGCGATAATTTCTAAATTGTACATTTCTGAAGCCGTTTTACTTGCGATCGCTGCGATTCCGGTCAATTGTTTTTCCTGAATTCTTCTTGCTGTTTCGGCCGTATCTTTATCCTCAACCAATTTAATATTTGGATATTGTTTCAAAAAATCCATACACTGCAATAAGGCCATCGGATGCGAATGAACCTCTTTTATGTCCTCAATTTTCTGACCTTTTAAAGCCATTAAATTTTGGTGAATATTCAAATAATGCTCTCCGATAATGTGAATATTATTCTTATCAATCAAGGCATAATTTGGAATAATTGGTCCCGCAATCGAATTTTCGATAGCCATTACTCCCTGCTCTGATTTTCCGGAAAGCAGACTGTCAATTAATTCTTCAAAAGATAAACACTCATCAATATCCACGTTTTCAGAGAAATACTCCTTCACTACCTGATGGTGAAAAGATCCTTTAATACCTTGTATTGCAATTTTCGTTGTCATATATTCAAAAAAAAATCCTGATTTGCATCAGGATTGTATATTAGTTTTATTTGTCTTTTAATTTTCTCAAATAACCATAGCACAATCCTTACTTCTACTAAAGAAGAAATAAAAAGAGTTGCTAAAATAAAAACGGTTATTAGTCATTTTGTTTGTGTTTTTCAATAAATACTCTGCGAATGTATAAATTATTTTTACCGCACCAAAAAAAATAATACTTTTTATGAAACAAAAAAGGATTTCTTAACAAATTTATGATGTTTTGTAAGATAATATAAAAATATC
>NZ_CAGKLC010000033.1 GCF_903469665.1 Flavobacterium sp. UGB4466
TTTAGCAATAAACTATACTTTTGTAAGAAATCAAATAGTTATGATTCCTTATATGCGCTACAATCTTAATTTTTTATTACTCTTTACTGCTCTCTTATGTGCACAAAATCCTAAAAAAGCCACAGTAGGACTTTCTTACAAAGAACTTAAAGACACATTTTGGAATAACGAAGGAAATAAAAAAAAGCAGTTCGAGTATGCTAATGCTTTTTATAACAAAGCAAAAAGCGAAAATAATCCCATTGAAAAAGCAAGAGGTGCTTATTTGATTTCATTAATATCAACTAACGAAGTAGCAATAAAATATTTAGACAGCTCCATTTCATACAGCAAAAATTTAAACGATTCAAAGTATCCTGCTTATGCTTATTCCAGCAAAGCCTATGTATTAAAGTCTCAGTCAAAATATAAAGAAGCTATCGATAATTTTTTGATTGCTGAACGTATTGCCAAAAGAAATAATCCTGATTTTTATTATAAAGTAAAGTTTTCGATAGCGGTTTTGAGATCTGAAGAATTAGGTGAAATAACCGAAGCTCTAAAACTATACAAAGAATGTTTTAATTATTATAAAGAAAAAGAGGTACGAGATCCAAAATACTCCTACTCCTATCAGGATGTTTTATTTGCATTAGCTGATGCATTCAAAGCCTTGAAACAATCAGATTCAGCAACTTACTATAATAAATTAGGATATCGGGAATCAAAACTCACCAAAGATTATGGGTATAATGCCCTTTTTGTGTTAAATGAAGGGGCTAATTTTGTAGAAAAGAAAATATACAAAACAGCTATAGACAGTATCAATAAAGCTTTACCACAAGTAATTTACGATAAAGACACAGGAAACACTTTAGCGGCTTATTATTATTTAGGTAAGGCCTATGATGGGTTAGGAAAAAAGGAGCTGGCCGTTGAAAATTTTGTAAAAGTAGATTCCATTTATGACAAAACAAAAAAAATTACGCCAGAGTTTACAAGTGGGTATCTTTATTTGATTTCTTACTTTAAAAACAAAAAAGATAAAGAAAATCAATTAAAGTACCTTACACAATACATGCATATTGACAGTGTTCTACAAACCAATTATAAAGAACTCACTAAAAAACTGCAAAAAGAATACGATACTCCCAATTTAATTTTAGAAAAAGAGAACCTGATACGATCACTTACCAACGATCAGACCAAATCGTATTGGAGTATTGGTTTATTATTTCTATTGGTAATTATCGCAATAAGTTTTGGAGCCTATCAGTATCGTATCAAAAAGAGACAGTCCTCTCAATTTGAAAAAATAATGGCCAAATCAACTGATAATGAGATACAAACCGTTGAAATGAATAAAAAAGAAATCAATACAGCTAAATCCGGAGTCGAAAATATTGGCATCAATGAAGAACTAGTTGAACAGATATTAAAAAAGCTAACTCACTTTGAACTAACCAAAGGATACTTATTATCAAACATTACCGTTCAGTCCTTATCTGATACTTTTGAAACGAATAGTAAATACGTATCTAAAGTAGTCAATACCTATAAGGAAAAAACTTTTATACAATATATTAATGATCTAAGAATCGAACATGCTTTAGAATCTTTAAAAGAAGATCCTAAATTACAGAAATACACCATTCAGGCATTAGCTATTGAGTTCGGTTTTAATAATGCGGAATCATTTTCAACTGCGTTTTATAAAAAAACCGGCATCAAACCGGTTTACTTTATCAAACAATTAGAAGAATTAAGAAAAAACACAACTACTTATTAATCAATATTAATCAGTAGATTTAATATCGAAATTCCTGAATTTCGATAAATAGTTTTTTGTATTAGACATTATCTTTTCTGACAAAATTTATATTTGCAGTACAACTATTAAAAAGAGCAAAAATGAAAATTGAGACAACTAAAAAAGATAGTAAAAAATTCGATTTAGAAAAAATGGAATTTGCAAAATTAAAGAATATGTATTTGATTATTGGCGGGGGTGACGATCCAGATACAGGTACAGGAACTAGTCGTCGTTGCGATCCTAAAAAAAAGCAAGATTAACCAAACTCATAATGAAATATATATATATCATCTGTTCTCTTTTTCTTATATTATCTGGATGTAAACCTTCAAAAATTACGATCAATTCGAAAAAACCAAAAGATTCGAAAGAAACTTGGTACACCAAAGATTATAAAATAGATACTGTACCTGGAATTTCGCTAGATAAATGGTACATTCAAAATAAAAAGAAACCTAAAAATACAGTTATCGTTGCTGTAATTGATACACAGATTGACAAGAATCATGAGGATTTGAAAGAAAAAATTTGGACAAATACAAAAGAAATACCCGACAATAACCTTGACGACGACCATAATGGATTCGTAGACGATACGCAGGGGTGGAATTTTGCTGCAAAAAAAGACAGTTATGTTGTTTGGGGAAATTTTGAATATATCAGGTTAATAAGAGAATTTAAAAACAAGTTCGAAAATAAGACAGAAAACAGCATTTCAAAAAGTGACTTATCTGATTATAAAGAATATTTTCGGGCGAAAAAAAAGTTGGAAGAAGAATTGAGTTATTATCAAAATAGATTAAAATCTTTAGAATATAGTACTAAAATTTTTCCCGTTGCGAAAGACAGCTTGAAACACTATTTTCCAAAAGAGGATTATACTTTTGAACAACTGGACAGTTTGTACAAGATTTATAAAATAAATGATAAAACCTTTCGCCAGCGAAGAGAAAATGATGACCGAGATCTGGGAGCAATGATTGGTTTTCTGATGTTTAGACTGGAGTCATATGAAACTACATTATCCGAGGTTATCGAGAGTAAAATACAAACCGATTCCATTGTTAATAAAAATCTGAATATCAATTTTGATGAAAGAAAGTTTATTGGAGACAATCCAAACATATTAGATAAAGGCTATGGTAGCAAGTATATAAGCATTTCTAAAGCAGGACACAGATCTTTTCAGGATCATAATACAAAAGTTTCAGGGATTATTGCCGCTGACAGAAACAACAATCTGGGAATTAAAGGGATTGCAGAAAATGTAAAAATTATGCCACTTACTATTTCTTATTCGGGAGATGAACACGATAAAGATATTGCAATGGCTATCTATTATGCTGTTGACAATGGTGCAAAAGTGATAAATATGTCTTTTATAAAAGAATTTTCGTTAAGGCAAAAATGGGTCACTGAAGCTTTTAAATATGCTGAAAAACATAATGTTTTACTGGTACATATTGCCGGAAATGACGCTTCTGATGTTGATAAAAATCCTGCTTATCCTAGTGATGTTAATTTTGATGGCACGCCTGAAATTTGTCATAACTTCATTAATGTAGGCTCCACAACAAATAAGTTAAATGAGAATTTTGTTTCTGTTTTTTCTAATTACGGTAAGTATAATGTTGATCTCTTTGCTCCCGGAAACGAAATTTACACCACTGCAGCTGGCAATACCTATAAATTTGATTCAGGGACTTCATTAGCAGCTCCAATGGTTTCAGGAACAGCAGCACTTATGTGGTCCTATTATCCTAAACTTACTGCTGCTGAGGTAAAACAAATTATACTAGATTCGGGAACGGCTTATGATATCGAAGTTATTGTTCCTGGTACAGAAGACAAAAAACTTCCTTTTTCACAATTGTCTAAATCAGGTAAGGTTTTAAATGTTTACAATGCTATGAAACTTGCTGAAAAAATCAGTAAAAACAAAAAATGAAGAAAAAGCAAATTGCTAGTGAGGGAACATTAGTAAAAGTATACCTTTTTTTGGGTTTACTATTATTTTTAATTGGCTGTAAAAGCAAACAAAATTTAAGTGCTTCTACAATTAATTCTATTAGAACAGAATTAACATCTTCAGAACTTAAAAACTGGTATCAAAAAGATTATGCTTTAGATGGAGTTCCCGGAATTTCACTAGATAAATGGTACAATCAAAATAAGAAGAATCCTAAAAATACAATTATCGTTGCTGTAATTGATACACAGATTGATAAAAATCATGAGGATTTAAAAGATAAAATTTGGTTTAATACAAAAGAAATTCCAGACAATGGAATAGATGACGACCATAATGGATACGTTGATGATGTAAACGGTTGGAATTTTACCTCAAATAAAAATGGGGATTATATTGTTTGGGGAAATTTTGAATATGTCAGACTGATTAGAGAATGGGGAAATTTATTCAAAAATAAAACCTTGGATCAAATTAAATCTGATGATTTGCCAAAATACAGAGAATATCTTAGAGCTTTAAAAATCTATGAAGGAGAAAAATCTGACTATCAAAATTGGTTACAAGCTTCAAAGTATAGCGTAAACATGTTTCCGATTGTAAAAGATAGCTTAAAACACTATTTCCCAAATGAAGATTATAGCTACAAGCAACTAGATAGTTTATATAAGATACATAAAATAAATGACAAAACCTTTAGACAAAGAAGAGTGGACGATGATCGGGATATAGGTGCAATGATCGGTTTTATGAAAACTAGATTTGAATATGGTGAAGAAACCCTTGAAAAGATGAAGGAAACGGAAAGGGAAGTTGATTCAGTTACAAATAAAAATTTAAACTTAGACTATAATGAAAGATTATTAATAGGAGATAATCCTAATGTACTTGAAAAAGGATATGGCTCCGGTCGTATTAGTATTCTTAAAAATGGCTTTAAGAATATCCAAGGGCATTCTACTAAAATATCAGGAATCATAGCTGCCAATAGAGATAATCATAAAGGCGTAAAAGGTTTTTCTCAAAATATTAAAATTATGCCTCTTGCTATTTCTTTTTCAGGAGATGAACATGACAAAGACATTGCTATGGCTATTTATTATGCAGTCGATAATGGAGCAAAAGTAATCAATATGTCATTCGGAAAAGAATTCTCTATCCATCAAAACTGGGTTTCAGATGCTTTTAAATACGCTGAAAAACGTAATGTGTTACTGGTCCATAGTTCAGGGAATAATTCTTTTGATACAGATAAAAATCCATATTACCCAAGTGACAGTAATTTTGAAGAAACTTCTGAAATTTGCAATAATTTTATAAATGTTGGTTCAATATCTTCACGATTAGACAGCACTTTCGTATCTAGTTTTTCAAATTATGGTAAAGTAAATGTGGATTTGTTCGCCCCTGGAGAAGAAATTTACACTACAGCCAAGAATAATGCCTACGAATCTGATTCAGGAACTTCATTGGCAGCCCCAATGGTTTCCGGAACAGCTGCATTAATATGGTCCTATTATCCTAAACTTACTGCTGCTGAGGTAAAACAAATTATACTAGATTCGGGAACGGCTTATGATATCGAAGTTATTGTTCCAGGTACAGAAGACAAAAAAGTTCCTTTTTCAGAATTGTCTAAATCAGGTAAGGTTTTAAATGTTTACAATGCTATGAAACTTGCTGAAAAAGTCAGCAAAAAGAAAAAATGACATCGAATTTCAAGATAGCATCCTTTGATGCTTATGTATTAAGAACTCCCTTATTTCCATTGTCTTTATACCTCAGCACAGTGGAAAATTATTCGGCTGAAAAAGCAAAACTACAATATCAAAATCCACTCATTCGGGAAGCTATTCATTTAGCTTCTCCGGATTTGACAAAAGAATTGGATAAATGGGTGAAAACCGATTCAAACCTGTCTGTTGAAAAGGCAAAAAAGTTAGAACTAACATTCTTAAAATATTTGGCCAGAATGTCCTCCAGGTGTACTCCTTTTGGACTTTTTTCGGGCTGTTCCGTGGGGAGAACAGCTGCTGAAACGAAAATTATTCTGGAAGATACAGACAGGTTTGAACGTTTTACTCAATTTGATATGCAATTCTGGGTAATGCTGCTTCAGGAAATTTCCAAAAAAAAGGAAGTAATTCCACATTTGAAATATTACCCTAACAATAGTATTTACAAAATTGGAGATTTTTATCGTTACATCGAATACAAAAGTATAGAGACAAAGCGGGAACACAGTATTTCGGCCTTACGAGTAGCTACCCTACTAACAGAACTGCTTGACTCCATACAACAAGGGATGACTGTTGAAGAAATGGTCACGTTTTTGTCGGATGACGAAGATGAAAAACAAGAAGCTCATGAATATGTTTTAAAACTTATTGATTTTCAGTTTTTGGTAAGTGAATTGGATGCTGTTGTTACAGGAATTGACAACGGGGAAAGGATTTTAGATGTTTTGAAAAAAATTCCGGCTCTGGAGAACGAATATCAAATGTTAGAAAAAATTCTGGAAGAGCTTCTTTCCTTAGATAAAAAACTTGTTCCTACTGAAAAGACCTATCAGAAAATTAAAAACAACATAAAACGTCTTGAAATTGACTTTGATGAAAAGTATCTTTTTCAAACCGATCTAAATTCAAGTACCTCAGTAAATACTTTAAACAAAAATGTTTCCCAAAAAGTATTAAGGGCCGTTGAGTTTTTGAATGGTATTCAAATGAAAGAGAAGTTTCAGAATCAGGAAAGTTTCAAAAAAGCATTTACACAAAGATACGAAAGCAGAGTAATGCCATTGACAACCGTTCTGGATACCGAAATTGGAATTGGTTATCTGCAGAATCAAGAAATGAATGACAATCATGAGGTTTTAGAGTTTCTTTCTCTTAAGTCTAAAGAAACGGAGAACCAAAACGAACTTTGGACATCTTATGATTATATTCTTCAGAAAAAGATACAAGAGTGCCTGATAAAAGGAGGGACAGAAATTTCGTTAACGGAGAAAGATTTTCCCAACTTCAATACTGATTTTAGTAACGCTCCGGCCACATTTTCTGTACTATTTGAAGTTTTAAATGAGGAAAAAATTGTAATTGAATCTTCCGGAAATGTAAGCGCAGCCAAACTATTAGGACGATTCTGCAACGGTAATGCATCCATCCATAAACTAACCAGGGAAATCATAGAAAAAGAAGAGGTTTTTCATGCCAATCGGATAATGGCAGAGGTGGTACATGTTCCTGAATCCAGAACGGGAAATATTTTACGCAGGCCTGTTTTACGAAAACATGAAATCAGCTATTTAGCAAAATCCGGAGTGCCCGAAAATGATACCATTCCTTTAAATGATCTGTGGATTTCTATAGAAAATGATACCATAATTCTGTTTTCTAAAAAGCACCAGAAAAAGATCATTCCCTGTTTGTCAAACGCTCATAATTTTGCTAAAAATTCGCTGCCACTTTATCATTTTTTATGTGATTTACAGTCTCAGCATACCAAACCGATTTATTCTTTTGATTGGGGAGTCTTAAGAAATCATTACACCTATTTTCCAAGAGTACTGTATCGCGATATCATTTTATCAAAAGCCAAGTGGATTGTAGTAAAAGAAGAAATTATGCCTTTTTCTAAAATGAACGATAAACAGCTTTTGGAAGATTTTTTAAAATGGCGTTCCCAAAGAAATATTCCCCGTTATGTCAATTGGGCTAATCATGACCATACACTTTTGTTTGATTTTGAAACCCAAATAGGAGTTGAACTATTTTTAAATTCAGTCAAAAATAAAGACAAAATCACTTTGGAAGAATTCCTGTTTACGAAAAAATCTGTCGTACAAAATCAAAACACAGCTGGTTATTGCAATCAATTTATACTATCATTTTACAAAGAATAAAAATGCAGAGAAATTCTTGTTTAGGCAGTCAGTGGTTGTATTATAAAATTTATACCGGTGTAAAAACAGCTGATTATATTTTAATTGAAAAATTAGCCCCTGTTATAACCTACTTAGAAAAAAAGAAAAAAATCCAAAAGTGGTTTTTTATTCGATATCGGGATCCTGAGGAACATCTGCGAATTCGTTTTTTAATAGACGACGCTGAAAATATGACCGCACTCATCAATTCATTTTATCCTATTTTTAAAGAACTTCTGGATGAAAATATAATTTGGAAAATCCAAACCGATACCTATCAAAGAGAAATTGAACGGTATGGTAAAAAGACCATCTATGATTCTGAATTTCTATTCTGGAAAGACAGTAAAATGATTTTAAGCTATCTGAGTCTGAAAACTTCTTTCCTGGCAAAAGAAACGTCTATTTGTTTTAGCCTTTTGATGGTTGATTCTTTCCTTAATTCGTTCAGGCTGTCAAATTCGGAAAAATTAACTTTAATGGATAAACTTCAAATTGCTTTTAAAGAAGAATTTGAAATAGGTAAAATTCAGAAAAAGGAAATGGATATCCATTACCGATCACTGTATCCGCAAATCAAACTTTTTCTGGAAGCTGAAAATCAGGATAATTTTCCTGAAATCTTTTCTATTGTCAATAGAAAATCAAATCTTATCGAGAAAAAGGTTTTTGAAATAATCGATAAAATTCAAATTCCCATAGATGATTTTTTATCGAGCCATATTCATATGATGATTAACAGGCAATATACTTCTAAACAAAGAACCTATGAGCTTGTTGTCTACGACCATTTGTATCGCTATTATAAAACTTTATGTTACAAAAAGTAAAAATCACTCTTCATACATCTCCATCCACAAACGGGTCTCTTCCAAATCCAGTTCCTTTTCAATTTTCCTGAAAATCTCTTCGTGAACAGAGCCTGTTTTGTGCATCAATTCGAGTTTATCACGTTCTATGTTTAAAAGATCGATCTGCAGTTTAGTAAAATCATTGAAAATCTCCCCTCCCAAAACTTTTCCTTTTCCGAAGAAATTGGCTGGGAGCTCCGTTTTTTGAAGACGATTGAATTTGACTTCATATTTACTTTTTATGTTGTGCAATAAATCATCGTTGAGTAACGAAAAATTATCCTCGATATGCGTTATGGTTTGCGAAACGATGGTATTTCGGATTTCATATTCTTCGGCAAGAATCGAATAGGGCTGCACTTTTAACTTTTTAATCAGCCACGGTAAAGTAAGTCCCTGAATGACCAAAGTGGAAAGTATCACACAAAATACCAAATAAATGATGAGGTTTCGCAAGGGGAATTCGGTTGTTTTATTCATCATTAACGGTAAAGCCAGCGCGGCCGCCATGGATACTACCCCTCGCATTCCGGACCAGCCGAAAATAATCATGTTGCGATAATCAAATTCTTCTTTCAGACGGATTCTTTTACTGAGCATTCTCGGAAGCAAAGTTGCCGGAACCACCCATAAAAACCGAACCAAAATCACCACTACACTTATCGAAGCCCCCCAAACAAACAAGGACCAACCGGAGTAATCTCCAATTCCGGTAATAATTTGTCTCAGCTGAAGTCCGATTAGGATAAAGATCAAACCATTTAAAATATTGGTCAAAACACTCCAAATCGTTCCGGCCATAATTCGGCTTTCATGCGTAAAAATAGTTCCGGATCGGGCTGACAAATAAAGTCCGGTAGCGACTACGGCCAAAACTCCCGAACATTCAAAATGCTCTGCTATTAAATAAGAGGCAAAAGGCGTTAGCAAAGTCAAAGTAGCTTCGATCACCTCATCACAGACAAATCTTTTGTGAATATAACACATGATATACCCCACAGCCAAACCGATTGCGATTCCCGCTACCGACATCACAACAAAGTTTAATCCAGCCTGCCATAGCACAAAATTACCGGCTGTAATGGCGGTTAATGCGTATTTGTACGCTACCAAACCGCTGGCATCATTCACCAGACTTTCCCCTTCTAGAATTGCAATAAACCTGGGATGTAAACCCAATCCTTTAGTAATGGAAGTCGCAGAAACGGCATCCGGCGGTGAAACTATCGCCCCCAAAAGAAAGGCTAAAGGCCAGGAAATATCATCAATGAGCATATGAGCTGCAAAGGCTACCGCTACTGTAGTAAAAAGTACTAAACCAACAGCTGCCAGAGTGATGGGACGAATTGTTTGTTTAAAATCGGACCAGCTTGTGTACCAGGCGGCGTGGTATAAAAGCGGTGGCAAGAAGATAATAAAAACCACCTCAGGGCTCAAAGCAATTACCGGAAGCCCGGGTATAATACTAATCACCACACCACAAAGCACCAGTACAATCGGAATTGGAAAGTTGTACTTTTTACTAACGAGACTCAAAAAAGCGACTCCAAATAGCAACATGATGATTACAGTAATATTTTCCATTTTCGAATTGTTTTGGTATTTCGGTTATACTACTACGAATATACTATTTTTAGATCTTTGGAAATTATTCAGCATACATTTTATGAAACACATAGAAACAGAGATTTAATTATTATTCGTGAAGACTATTCAAAAAAATCATGATTTTCACACATAGTTTATACTCTATAACGAAACTAAAAATCCCTGATATAACCTGCCTATGAGAATTTATGTTAAGTAAACGACTTTTTTAGCATTCTTAATCTATGTTTCTATGTGTTTAATAAATAAACACCATAAAACTTTATGTAAAACTGTTAGATCTCCTTTAACCAAATTTTATTGCATCCGACATTATAAATACTTTAAAAAAAATTACATTTGAACCTTAATTCATATCCCAAATTATGATCCTGAAAAGAAATTTCATCAGTGTAATCGCCTTACTGGCTGTCTTTATTAATACACCGATTGCCTATTCTCAAACTACTCCTCCAAAAGCAGAAACGAAATCAAAACTATTTGAAGAAACGACTACGGACAGTGACTATCTAATAGCAATCGAAAAAGCCGGAGAGGTTTTGGAATCTGCCCATAACGATACTGAATTTGATGGAAACAGCCATCGTTTGTTTAGTGAAATCAAAGGAACACAAAGTAAACTTGATCTAATCCTGGCCAGCTTAAAAGGTGCAAATCCAAACGTACGCAACCAACAAATGTATCGTATCGTACTCAAAGAAATTGAGCAGGAACTCAACGAACAAAATACAGCCATAAACTCGCGCAATCTGGCACTTGAAAAAATCAAAAACAGGGTAATTGATTTGCGCAAGGACAAAACTTTGATGGGACTTTTGAAAGATACTCTTCGACGCAAGCAATTTAAAAGTGAATTTGTGAATCTAAAAAGAAGATACCTGAGTACCGACAGTCTGATGACCAAAAATCAGGGGATTTTAAACCATAATAAACGATTAACCGTTGAACGAAAAATTGCCGTATCAAATGCCTTAATTACTGTAGAAAGCAAACTGGAAAAATCCGGAATCAGTATGCTTAAAAAAGAGTACCCAGTTTTATGGAGTACAAACGATTCTGTTGCAAAAAAGATCGTAGGCAAAAACATCAAAGCCAAAATAATAATTGAAGAAAACGTCGCAGAGTATTATTTAAGTTACCGAGCCGGCGGTTTAATTACACTGGTTTTACTGATGGGATTACTGGGCTGGTACATTTCCCGTAATTTAAAATACCTCAACAATAATGCACATGCTGAAAATCTGACTCAGTTTAATTTTAAATACTTAAATCGAGGAGTGGTGGTTCCAGTGGCTGTCATTGGTCTTAACATTGCCGTGGTAAGCAATCTATACGCTCCTGCCCTGTTTATTGAGTCAATTCAATTGGTTCTTCTGGGGCTTTTAACCGTGCTTTTCAAAAACAAATGGTCGGGTGTCGCGATGCGAAACTGGTTGTTTCTGTTAGTCTTATTTTTTATGTTATGCTTTCTGGATTTGTTTATCCCGGTTGGCTTTCTACAGCGCAGCGCCTTTATTGTGATTAATATTTTAGGAATACGATACGGTTTAGTACAAATTAAAACGTTAAAAGAACAGCTTTACATCAAAGGTTTTTTTAAATGGGCCACCATCATTTTTATCGGTTTAAATGTTTTATCCCTTATCGATAATCTTTTGGGAAGAGTCTCTCTTGCGAATATGTTAAGCCTAACCGCCTTTATATCACTCACGCAAATTGTAGCACTCAGCGTACTCTTAAAAATCGTATTAGAAATCATTCTTTTGCAAATTTATACCACCCGAATTAAGCGTGGTATCGAAAAGATTTTTGATCATGAAAGTCTGTCCGATACGCTAAAAAGACCATTCATTATTGTAATCAGTTATATGTGGATTGTGGTCATCGCAGCCAATTTAAACATTTGGGAATCTTTGCGTACCGGTTTGGGTTCACTACTAAGTCATCCAAATACGATTGGAAGTATCACTTTTACTCTCGGGAATATAGTGTTGTTCTTTATCATTATTTGGGTTGCTCATTTACTACAAAACTATGTGGCTTATTTCTTTGGAGAAGTTGACGATGAAAACGAAGAAACCATCAATAAAAGACAGCATTCTAAATTACTCATCACAAGACTTGTCGTTTTAATAAGTGGTTATCTTTTAGCTGTAGCTGCTTCAGGAATGCCACTGGACAAACTAAGCATCTTACTGGGAGCCTTGGGTGTCGGTGTGGGTCTTGGACTTCAGAATGTGGTTAACAACTTTGTTTCGGGTATTATTTTAATTTTTGACAAACCAATCCAGATTGGAGACGTCATCGACATTAGTTCCGAATCCGGCCGGGTAAAATCCATGGGATTGCGTACCACTAAAATCAATTCCTCAAACGGTGCCGAAATCATTATCCCAAATGGTAACTTATTGTCACAAAATATTACCAACTGGACGTATACTGATAATTTTAAACTCGTTGAAATTACAGCCGAAGTTACCGGTGATGTTCTTCCCGAAGCAATCAATGCTATTATTCTGGAGTCTCTTGAAAGCATGGCATTGGTCAATACTACAAAAGTTCCTCAGATTTATTACAGTTCTATCTCAGATGGAAAATTCAAATTGCAGATAAAATTCTGGTGCAGCATTTACCGTACAGAAGAAACGATCAGCAATGCAAGACAGGTTCTTTTCAGTAATTTTAAAGAAAAAGGGTTAACATTGTCTACCTAAATATACTCCAACTTTTCAAATTCAAATGCATAAAAAAAACGGAAATGACTTTTTAAAGTTATTTCCGTTTTTGCTTTTCTCCTTAAAAAAATAAAAAATCAGTCTGAACTATTTTAGATCCGGCTTTAAAATTACTTTCCGGTGTCACTTCTTACATACTTATTCAAAATATAACGTGTTACCGGTCTCAACGGACTATTATTCTCCGGATGTCTGCCGTGCGCATCAAAAAAATCAACTCCATTTGCCGTCTTAGCATACCATATAATCGCTACTCCATTTTTATCAAAATAAGTGGTCGTATCACAAACCTTAATCTTTTTAAGATGGACAAGCGTTGGGTCTAATATTTCAATATTTGCAGACTTAACCAGGCCTTGTATTTTTAGATCACAATCTACCATTTCATAATGATCCCCTGACCACTGCATACATTCTTTATCAGGAAAAGCATAATGACTGATCAAAAATCCGCACAAAAAAATAATGACAGTAATAGAAATCGTCCTCAAGACTCTTTTGGAAAACTTATAACAAATCTTTTCTATAAAACTCTTAAACAAATAGATTGCTATTGCTCCCTCTGATTTCTTTTGTACTAATACCAATTCAGTGTTTTTATCTACACCACTTTCATTCTTTTCTCCTTTTTCATCAGGATCTGACTGAGGCAGATTACAACCTCTCATTATTTCTTCTACATCACTTGATGGCTCTCCATTATTAGAATCATTAACAGGTTCTTTACCCTCATTCCTTAAACTTCTATTAAATTTTTGATAAGGTCTTAATTCGAACCCTACCAAGATCCCTGCTAGATTTACAGTATCTATTTTTGCTGGTTCTTTTTCTCTTTTTAAAAAATCTCCAACCTTTTTAAACTTATCAGTATAACTAGTGGAAGTATTCTCATTATTTGGGTCAAAGTTAAATTTGAAAAAATTATAATATATCGCTAAATCATCTGAGTTGATAATATCAGATTTAAAAATCCTCCAACATAAATCTCTCAAACTAGCTTGTGAAGGGTTACTCAAATAATCGGAGTAAATCCCATCATCTTTCTCTCTTTCAAATTTAATTCTAATTGCTTCTTTATAATCATTTGGTGTATTGTTTGGCATAGGCTTTTGTTTTTTTGGAATTTTCTATGACTTTTTAGGATTTTTTAGGATTTGAAAAAACTTATTAAGAGTTCCCGGAATTCCGTATCAATACAGGCTTACAAGCGTCGTTACTTTGCCTTCAGAATCAGTTAACGTTTTGATCTGCAGGTCAAAAACAAAAGTACTAAACTAGTTCAATTAAAAAGTGCGGAAAACCGTAAAACGGAGTTTATCCCGGGAAGTATAAATGAAAATTTTACGGCCTACGCACTTCACTTCCCACCAAAATTGGCATTGCCCAAACATGATTCAGAATAGTTCTGAACAGGCACGCCTATAACCAATCTAAAAAATTTCGACATGAAAAAGATATTATTTTGGGGAGCTTGTACCCTATTGACAACTATGTTATACTCTTGCACCGCTGACGAATACGATACAGCAAAAACAAATGACAAACCTGCAGTACCTGCATATGCTGACGGTCCCGGAGATCAACCCATAACGGTTCCGCCACCGCCGCCACCAACAAAATAATAGTAAATTAGATTATTACATTTACAATTAATTAGTATTTTTAGGGGAAAGTAACTTTTATGGTACGATCCCCTTTTTTTTATTTTTTATTTTTCCTGCTGCTTCTTTCCTGCAAAGAAAAAACCGTCGATACTGTTGATACTACCTCAACTAAAAAAGAGGCCAGAGGGTATCTCAGTAAAGGGATGGAGAATTTTCAGAATAAAAAATTTAATACTGCATTCTACCAATACAATAAAGCAAAAATAGCCTGCGAAACCTTAAAAGACAGTGCCAATATTGTGTACAGCCTGATTCAGATGGCTAATATACAGCAGATCAACGGAGATTATTACGGCAGCAAAGAAACCTTAACCGAAGCACTGCCTTATCTCAAAAAGAAAGATGTGTATAGTGCTGCCATTAATAATTTATTTGGCATTGCTGACAAAGAACTCTCTATCTATAATGACGCTATTTTCTTCTATAAAGAAGCTTTAAAAGACTGTACCGATGATTCGTCCAGACAATCTCCTTTAAATAATATTGCCGTTGTTTACATTCAGCAGAAAAAATATACTGAAGCAATCAATATCTTAAACACCATATTGGATAAAAAACTCTTAGATAAGGAACCTCCTAAAAAAGCAAGGGTTTTAGACAATCTGGGTTATGCCTATTTTAAAATGGGTGAGACGGAAAAGGGATACTCCCTGATGAACGAAGGGCATAAAATGAGAACTCAGAGCGAAGATTTCTACGGAAGTATCGAAAGTAATCTACATTTAGCCGAATTTTATTCCAAATCAAATTCCCAAAAATCTAACCAATATGCTCAGGCAGCCTATCAGCTTGCAACACATTTCAATAGTGTTGATGAACGCTTAAAGGCTTTGTCCTTGTTAATGTCTAATGATTCCGGAATTAAAAACGTACAGTATGCCCAAAAGTTCATTTTCTTAAACGACAGTATTATTAAGATCCGAAACAATTTTAAAAATAAGTTTGCCAAAATTAAGTACGATTCTAAAAAAGAGAAAGATGAAAATCAGAAACTTCGTTTAGAAAGAGCCGAGAACTTACTTTCAATTCAGGAAGCCAAATACCAAAGAGCGTTTTTTATAATAGGAATCGCTGCTTTGTGTCTTTTATTATTGTATTTGAGAAAATTTTATCAAAACCGAAACCGAATCGAAAAATTAACAGCGGCATACGATACCGAAACCCGGATTGCCAAAGACATTCATGACGAATTGGCAAATGATGTTTTTAATACCATCACCTTTACGCAAACACAGTCCCTGGAAAGTACCCATATAAAAGACAATTTAATTCAGAAACTGGATCAGATCTACAATCGGGTTCGTGGAATTTCAAGAGAAAATAATGAAATTGATACGAAAGCCAATTATGCGGTTAACTTAAAAGAAATGCTTTCGACATATAACAGCCCCAGTACCAATGTCATTATTAATAATATTGAAAAAGTAAACTGGGATTTAGTTGATGATATCAAAAAAGTTGCTGTACATAGGGTTCTACAAGAATTAATGGTCAATATGAAAAAGCACAGCGAGGCATTAGTAGTCGTTTTGAAATTTGAAAATACTGCCAACAAAATACTTATTGAATACTCTGACAATGGCAAAGGTTGTGAAAAAGATAAAATAATCAAAAATGGCCTTCAAAATATGGAAAACCGTATTCTGGCCACAAAAGGAACTATTACTTTTGACACTGAACCCCACAAAGGTTTTAAAGTAAAAATAACACTGCCTAAATAAATAACTTATGTTTAAAAAAGTACTAGTTGCCGAAGATCTTGATACTATGAATTTAGGAATTGAACAAGTCCTGAAGGATTTAAATATCAACCATTTTCAACAATCAAAATATTGTGATGAAGCCTTTCTAAAAATGCGCAAAGCCATTCAGGATGATGAGCCTTATGATTTGCTTATTAGTGATCTTTCCTTCAAGACAGATCATCGCGAAGTAAAAATTGCTAACGGAGATGAACTGGTTCAAAAAGTACGAGAATTACAGCCCAACATTAAGATCATTGCGTATTCGGTCGAAGATAAAAGCTACCGCATTAAATCCCTTTTTGAAAATGCAAAAATAGATGCTTTTGTAGCAAAAGGTCTGAATAGCATCGAAGAACTAAAAAAAGCGATTCACATCATCTCGACCACAGATCAAAAGTTTATTTCACCCGAAGTCGCTTCTGCACTTCAGGAAAAAAGCAACTTCGAAATTGATGATGTCGATATTAAAATTCTGAAATACTTATCAGCCGGAACTTCACAGGATGAAATCATAGAAATTTTTAAAAGCACCGATATTAAACCCAATAGTAAAAGTGCCGTAGAAAAAAGATTGTCAAAACTTAAAGACTTTTTTAAGGCAAATAATACGATTCATTTGGTTACCATTACCAAAGACATGGGAATTATCTAAAAGTTTCTTCTACTCACTATACTATCAAAGCTCCTTCAGGGGCTTTTTTTATGGCCTGAATATAAATTTAATGGATTATGGATTTCCGTAAAATACTGGTTTCAAATAGATTTAAGTTTGAATTATAAATCCATTTAAACTCAAAAACAATGAAAACTTATTACGTAAATGACACAGAACAAAAGAGCGGAGATCACGAAGTTCATACTGATGAATGTCCTTATTTTAAATCAATTGCAAGCAAAACATTCCTAGGCATTTTTTCAAACTGCAAAGATGCCGTTGGCCAATCCAAAAAAATTTATCCCAACTCTGACGGTTGTGCCTATTGCTGTCGTGAATGTCACAAAAGATAATTTTCATCATGGGCTTTCGATTTCAAAAAAGAATAAAACTAGGAGGAGGTTTTGGCTTAAACTTAAGCAGATCCGGAATTTCTCCCAGTTTAAGAACTAAAATGGGAACATTCAGCAAAAGTGGTTATTCTGTGAAGACCGGAATATCAGGACTACGATATCAAAATAGCGGATGCATTACACTAATTGCATTTACGGGAATTATATCATTTTTAATTTTTACAATAAAACATTTATAATTATGGGATACAGAAAAGGTTACTTTAAAAAAGACGGGACATATGTCCAAGCGCATTTTACCAATACAAGATCAAGATCTTATTCAAAAAAGAATAGCGGCTGTATGTTACTATTACTTATCACAATGACATTCGGATTGGCTGTTTCTTGTTCAGAATCATCGGATTCAAACTCAAACTGTCCAACCAAAACTTGTGGTGATTTTACCACTCAGGCTCAGGCTCAGGCTACTTATGACAGTAACAGAAACTGCTACAAAAACCTCGATCGGGACGGTAACGGTAAAGCTTGCGAATCTTTAAAATAAACCATGATAAACGATGATAACACTAGAACTTAAAAGCCACTTTTTGAGATTGTATCAAATGGCATTATCCGACGATCAGTTTGACGTATTAGAACTGCAAATGTTATATCACTTTGCAGACGAACGCGGAATTCCCAGAGAGGAATTAGACAAACTTTTTCTAAATCCAATTAACACAGAATTAATTATTCCTGAAGAAGTAAGTACCAGAATAGAGTATCTGTATGATTTTACAAGAATCATTTGGGCCGATGGAAAAGTCACTGAAGACGAACTTAATATGCTCAAAAAATACTGTAGGAAATTTAATTTTCGGGACGAAAACATTAATGAACTCTCCGATTATCTCATTGATTGTGTTCAAAAAAACATCGGAAAACAAGAAATTATTAATCAGCTAAATTCATAACTAATGAAATCACTTACACAACTATTTAGTTTAAAAAAAGCAGACGATACTCAGGCAAATACTCTTGAGGAAAATGAAAATGATCGCGAGCAAATTAGAATAACCTACTATCAAAGTGGGTTTGCGGCCTCTATAAAAGCGACGGGAAAACCAATTGTTCTAAAAGCCTGTTTACAAAATTTGTATATGAGTTTTGAAGACCAGTGCCGAAAACAAAAGCTGGAGCAAGACCGATTAAAGCAGCCTTACAAAGAAGAACAGGAAAAAAACCGAACCGAACTCAAAAAGTCAGAAGCGGCCATTGGTATTTATGAAAAAAAAGAGCAGGATATCAATGACGAAATCGATCAGATAAAAGAGGAAATAATCGAAGTAAAACGCAATCCTGATAAATACGGAATTGAAGATGGAAAAGGCCTTAAAGCCCAATTCTATATTGGTTTGTTTCTATTACTTCCAATTACACTTTATGTACTGGTGTTTTATATTTCGGCATCCTACTCTGCTTTTTTCAAAGAGTTTGCCAATGATAGTCTCACGGCTGCTATTTTTGATGCAAACGCTTTAACCAATTCTTTTGAAGCAAGCTGGCTCGAAGGTGTTTTGGTCATTACCATTCCCTTTGTTTTTATGGGATTAGGATATGTAATTCATATGGTACAAAAAGGAAAAGGTATAAAAAACATTTTAAGAATGATTGCTTTATTTGTCACCACCTTTTTATTTGATGCCTTACTGGCCTATCAGATTGAGAAAAAAATATATGAATTTAATAAAACTACAGATTCCGCTCCTTACAACCTGAACATTGCATTAGGTGAAGCTGAATTTTGGATGATCATCTTTGCCGGATTTGTAGTCTATATCATCTGGGGACTTGTTTTTGATTTTGTCATGAAAGAATTTGAAAACATTGACAAAATCAGAGCTTTCATCAGAGGTAAAAAGGAGAACCTTCTCGATTTAGACAAACTAAAAGCAGAATACCTCAACAAAATCAATGATTTCAAACAACAGAATGTTACCATCAACGGAAAAATTTCAGAATTACAATCTAAAATAGATGGTTTTGTGTTTCCTGTAAAAGAATATCTTCATTATCATCATCAATACAAAGAAGGATGGTTTCAGGCTATTAGTACTGAAATAGCACTTCCCTACAACGAAAAAAGTGAATTATTACAGAACTGCGAACTTTCCTCTGAAGAACACTTAAACAGATTAAACCTGGTTGACCCTGATTTTCAACAATTAGTCTATTCTAAAAACTAATAACGATGAAAAATAGTCTCAACTTAATGGCAATTTTTTTATTGCTTATTTCGATTATCTCCTGCAAACAGGAATCTGATAAAGGCGAAAAGGATACCTCATCCAAAAATACCGTATCAGAAAACTATAATATCAGTATCCTTCTTGATTTATCAGACAGAATCAGTCTGGAGAAAAATCCAAATCCAACAATGGAATATTTTCAAAGAGATCTGGGGTATATAAAATCTGTATCTGAAGCTTTTACACAACATTTAAAATCTAAGAGAATAAGGCAGATTGACGATAAAATGCAACTGTTTTTCAATCCTGAACCTCTGGATCCTGAAATCAATACAACTGCTAAAAATTTGAGAATTGTTATGGATAAAAATAATGCTTCTAAAAACTTATTGAATTCCATCAATACAAATTATACAGCACAAACATCTAAAATCTATAATTCCGCCATAAAAGACAATCATTTTATTGGTTCAGATATTTGGAACTTTCTTGATACCAAAGTAAAAGATCAATGTATCAAAAACGAATATAGAAACATATTAATTGTATTGACCGATGGCTATATGTATCATGAAAACACTGTAATAGCCGAAGGAAACAGAACCACTTATATTACACCTGAATTCATCCGAAAAAACAAATTAAACACGAAAGACTGGGATAAAAAATTACACGAACAAGATTATGGTTTTATTAAAATAGGAGAAAGTTTACCCAATCTCGAAATACTGGTTCTAGGAATTAATCCGGGCAAAAATAATCCATACGAAGAAAAAGTGCTTAAAGCCTACTGGACAAAATGGTTCACTGAAATGAAAGTAAACCGTTTTGAAATCAAGAATGCTGATTTGCCTTCCAACATGGATCAGATCATTAAAAACTTTATTCTGAACAAATCGTAAATCAACAAAACTAAAACATTGAAAGAGGAATTTTATCGTCCTCTTTTTTCTATTTATAAAAACGGTAACATCCTACCGAAATTTCACCTCACATTATGGTTTTCCGTAAAATACAGAATCTGAATGGTTCTACTTTTGAATCTCTAACTTAAACTATAGAACCCATGGAAATTAACCTTCAACTCAAATCATTAGCAGACAAAATCACACAGCTTAAAAGCAAAATTGAAACTGAGGAATCTACCAAACATGCTTTTGTCCTGCCTTTCATTCATGCATTGGGATATGATGCATTTAATCCCTTGGAAGTTGTTCCGGAATTTACCGCCGACCTGGGCTTAAAAAAGGGAGAGAAAGTAGATTATGCTATCTTTCAAAATGGTGAGCCTATTATAATTGTGGAATGTAAAAGCTGGAAAGAAAACTTAACGGTACACAACTCACAATTGTTCCGCTACTTTCATGTCACCAAAACCCGGTTCGCTCTCTTGACTAATGGTATCAATTATCAGTTTTTTACTGATTTGGACGATCAGAACAAAATGGATGAAAAACCATTTCTGGAATTTGACATTACCAACCTCAAAGAAAACACGATCAGCGAAATTTCAAAGTTTCACAAAAGCAGTTTTAATGTTGATAATATCATTAGCAATGCAAGTTCGTTAAAATACATCAAGGAAATCAAAAAGCAAATTAATGCAGAACTTGAAAATCCTTCTAACGATTTTACCAAACTTTTCGCCAGTAAAGTCTATACCGGAAGATTAACCGAAAAAGTAATGGATGAGTTTAAAGATTTGGTTCAGAAATCCATCAGTCAATATATTAACGAGAGAATTAACGATCGCTTAAATGCTGCGCTGACCAAAGAAACAATCAAGCAACAGGAAGAACAGGCTGCTCCCCTTGAAGAAGAAAGTAAAATCTACACCAGTGAGGAAGAATTAGAAGGATATCGCATTATAGTTGCCATATTAAGACAAAAACTTCCGACAAGCCGAATCGTATATCGTGACACCCAGTCGTATTTCGGAATTTTATTAGACGATAACAATCGTAAACCGCTCTGCCGTCTTCATCTTAACGGAGGAAAAAAATACATCAGTCTTTTTAATGATAACAAAAATGAAACAAAAACCGTGATTGCATCAATCGACGATATTTACCAGTTCGGGAAGGAATTACTCGATACTGTTGGACTTTATGAAACCGAATAAAAACTATTATTATGAAATACACTTTACTGTTCTTTCTTGTACTATTAACTTCTTTTCATCCATTTGAAACCAAAGTATACATCTGTGGAGCGACAGGTGCTAAAAAATACCATTACAACGAAAACTGTCGCGGTCTGACTTCCTGTCGTAATGAAATTTCCAAAGTGTCTATTAAACGTGCACAAGGTCTTGGACTCACCCTTTGCGGCTGGGAAGATTGACCTTTACAGAGCAACAAAAATTATCTTAAACATTTGATAATAATGACTTTACATTTAATTCACATTAGTTTTATTAATTTGAATAAAACTAAACGTTATGAAATTCTTTAATCTAAATTTTCTGGTTTCATTCAAAGAATGGCTTTTTTTAAGAGCGATGCAATCTTCTTTCCTGCATTAATAAATTACAATTTTAAAAAGGAAAGTACCATTGAATGAATAAAGTTGAGACCTCATTTTTGCACAAAAACCAATTTGGAGATGATTTCTTGTGGGGTGTTTCAACCGCCGCTTTCCAAATTGAAGGCGCACACGATACCGACGGAAAAGGTCCTTCTATTTGGGATGTTTTTACCTCTCAGAAAGGAAAAATAAAGAACGGACATCATGCTTCAACTGCTTGCGATTTTTATAATTCGTACCAAAACGATATCGATTTAATTCGCGAGCTGAATATTCCGAACTTTCGATTTTCGATCAGCTGGCCCCGAATCATGCCTACCGGGGTTCCTCCAATTAATCAGGCCGGAATAGCCTATTACAACAAAATCATTGACGCTCTGCTATTAGCCGGAATTGAACCCTGGATTACACTATACCACTGGGACTTGCCTCATGATTTAGAGCAAAAAGGGGGCTGGACCAATCGCGAATCGGTTAACTGGTTTTCGGCCTACGTTGAAATCTGTGTGCAAAATTTTGGTGATCGCGTTAAAAACTGGATGGTAATCAATGAACCCTCCGTTTTTACAGGTGCGGGGTATTTTTTGGGTATTCATGCTCCGGGAAAAAAAGGCATTACCAATTACCTGAAAGCCATGCACCATGTCACTTTAGCTACAGCAGCAGGTGCCAAAATAATACGAAATCGTATCCCGGACGCTCACATTGGAACAACTTTTTCCTGTACGCATATTGAACCCGCAACTCAGTCTTCTAAAGACATTGAAGCAGCAAAACGAGTAGACACTTTATTAAACAGAACTTTTATCGAACCCATTCTAGGATTGGGTTATCCCCAAGGTGATTTACCGGTATTAAAGAAACTCAATGCTTATATTGTAGAAGATGATCTCAATAATTTGTCTTTTGATTTTGATTTTATTGGTCTGCAATGTTACACCCGTGAAGTTGTAAAATCGTCTTTACTTATTCCGTATATCGGTGCCGAATTAATCAGTGCCGAAAAAAGAAAGGTCATTTCAACCGATATGGGATGGGAAGTTTACCCTCCTGCCCTTTACGAGGTCCTTAAAAAATTTAATGCCTACAATGGCATCAAAAAGATTATTATTACCGAAAATGGCGCCGCTTTTCCGGATACTTTAAAAAATGGAAAGGTATATGATATTAAACGTACGCACTACATTCAGGACCATTTGGAGCAAATTCTGAAAGCTAAAAAAGAGGGTCTAAATGTTGATGGTTATTTTGTCTGGACACTTACTGACAATTTTGAATGGGCCGAAGGTTACAACGCCCGTTTTGGATTGATACATGTAGATTTCGATACCCAACAAAGAACCATCAAGCATTCGGGATTGTGGTTCAAAGATTTCTTGTCTTAAGATAAACGCTGTATAAAGTAATTTCCCTACACTTTCATTGACGAAATTAGAACAAATTTTATTGGCTCAAAAAGTAAAAAATACGACAACGAAATCTTATAAAATTTCTCTGTTAAAAAGTAAAAAAAATACCAAAAACCCTTGATTTCATTAGGTTTACTGGTGTTTTTTTCTTATCTTTATAGTATAAATAACAGCCAATATATGCCGAAAAAAATGCTCTTTACACGCCTAAATTTTGTTTCAAAAAATGATTCATTTTACTTCTTCCTGCATTTTATTTTTCAAAATGCTTCTCACCTTCATTTCAAAACTATTCCGTTTGATCTTTTTTCCGCACAAAGTATAAACGTGCAGAAGACACAAAAGCGACCGCCCCAACTGTAGCTGTAATTATTTTTCTGGGATAGATCTTCTTAACTATTTTTTTTGAGAGTACATACTTAAAATTATAGAAACGATTTCCTTTTTCGGGATAACTTTCTATGAGGTTGCCTTCTTCTATGATCTCGACCTCAGCAGCTGCATTAATTTCGACCACACTTATCATGTGTTTGACCTCATTAATTCGGCACTTTTCATTGTACTTTTTAAAAGGACGAGGTTGAAAGTCTACCATAATTGCTGCCAGATTTATGGCATCAATATTTGATGGATCAGTCTCTCCTTTAAAGAAAGTTTCGATCGGTCTGAACTTGTCTTTTTGTTCATTAAACTTATTTTTTCGTGTATGATCAAAATCCAAACACAATAAATTTCTGAAAACATTTAAGTCGTCCTGAGTCGGGTTATTTTCAAAAATAAGCCAACATAAGTCACGGAGCTTTGCGCGCGAAGGGTTGTACAAATAATCAAAGTATTCACCTTCTTTTTCGATCTCGTATTTGCTCTTAATCGCTTTTTTATATTCTTCTAATGTCTGGCTATGCATGGTATTTTTTTGGGAATTTTCGGGAATTGTTGGGAATCTCAGGAAAACGAGGGAATTCTGGGAATCCCTTACCATTAAAGGCTTTAAAGTGTCTTTTCTTTGCCATAGAAATTAGTTCAAGTTTTATCTGCAGATTAAAACAAAAATATAAAACTAGTTCAAATTAACAGTGTAAAAAAAACCGTAAGACCGATTTTATTCGGGAAGTATAAAAAACGTCTTACAGTTCTACACATTGTACTTCCCAAAAACCAAATTGGTATTGCCCTAACCAACCTCCGGACTATTTCCGGTCAGCAATACCCATGTCTAATTTCTAAATCTAAATAAAATGAAAAAGCTAATAATTTTTATCGCTTTCACGATACTATTCACTATGTTCTCCTGTACACCAGATGAATACGAAACTCCAACCAAACAGGAAAAAGAAAAAGCAATCATTCCAGCAAAACCAACTTTTGCTGATGGTCCTGGTGATAAGGGTACAACACCTCCTCCTCCTCCAGCGGAGTAAATATATATTTTTAGTATCTAAATTAATTACTATTTTCGGGGAAAGTAAATTTATATGTTACGATCCCCGTTTTTTTATTTTATTATCCTTCTTTTTCTTTTTTCCTGTAAAGAAAATACTACCAATAATATTAACACAGAAGCTATCCGTAAGGAGGCACTTAATTTACGAAACCAAGGGATTGAAAATCACAATAAACAAAACTTTAATACTGCTTTTGATCAATTCTATAAATCAAAACAACTTTATGAAACTTTAAAAGAAAGTGGAAAAAAAGATAGTGCCAATATCGGTTATATACTTATTATGATGGCGACAATTCAGCAAGTTAATGGAGATTACTACGGTAGTAAGGAAACCGTTACCGAAGCATTATCTTACGTAAAAAAGAATAGTGTTTATACTGCTGAAATAAATAATCGATTAGGAATTGCCGACAAAGAACTTTCACTTTATGATGATGCTATTTCTTACTATAAAGAATCAGCAAAAGATATTAAAAGTCCTATTGAAAAACTAGATCCTTTAAGCAATATTGCAGCTGTTTACATCCAGCAAAAAAAATATAACAAAGCAATCTCTTTACTAGAATCTATTTTAGGAAAAAATTCATTGAATAAAAGGTATCAAGAAATTGGCAATGTTATTCTTATAGATAACCTGGGTTATGCCTATTTTAAGAATGGAGTGGACGAAAAAGGATTTCAACTAATGAATGAAGCACTCAGGATCAGAAATGAAGCTAAAGATACCTACGGCAGTATTGAAAGTTATCTGCATCTTGCCGATTACTATGCTAAAAAAGATCTTCAAAAATCAGATGAAAATGCTCTTGCAGCTTACAACATTGCTACAAAACTAAACAGTGTAGACGAAAGATTAGAAGCGTTGCAAATTTTAATCTCAAATGATCACAGCCCCAAGACCAATCAATATGTACAAAGATATTTCAAACTAAACGACAGTATCATTAAGGTTCGCAACAACTTTAAAAATAAGTTTGCTAAAATTAAATACGATGCTAAAGTAGAGAAAGATGAAAATGCCAAACTTCGTTTAGAAAAAGCCCAAAATCAATTGTCTCTCCAAAAAGCTAAATATTTACGAATTGTATTTGCCATTGCTTTTGTTTTTTTAGCCATTCTAATTGTAATTGTAGTACGTTACTACAAAAATAAAAACAAGGCGATTGAATTTAAAACCTCGTACATGACGGAAGCCCGAATCGCGAAAAAAATCCACGATGAATTGGCAAACGATGTCTATAACGTAATTGCTTTTGCAGAGTCACAGCCTTTATCTAAAGAAAACACCCGAGAAAACCTACTCCAAAAACTAGATGATATTTACGGACGTGTTAGAGGAATCTCCAGAGAAAATAACAAGATTGAGACCGGTGCAGATTTCACTTACAGCATTAAAGAAATGCTTTCGACTTACAAAACCAACGAAAGAAACATTATTGTCACCAATTTAGAAAGCATCAACTGGGAAACGATTAACGATACTAAAAAGATCACCATTAGCCGAATCTTACAGGAATTAATGGTGAATATGAGGAAACACAGCAATGCCAGTATTGTTGGAATAAAATTTGAAAATAACGAGAAATCAATCGCTATAAACTATACCGACAACGGTAAAGGTTTTGAAAAGGCCTCTATTGCAAAAAATGGTCTGCAAAACATGGAACAACGCATCCAGGCCGTTAAAGGAACTATTACTTTTGATACAGCACCCGATAAAGGATTTAAAGCAAAGCTATCTATACCTAAATAAATTCAATATTATAATTTGACTATCTAATAACTTTCCTATACAAAAAAAGCCTTTCAAGATTACTCTCAAAAGGCTCTTTCCCTTCAAAAAACAGGCTAATAAAAAACTAATCCTGTATACTATTTCGTCATTCTAAGGCAAATAAACCTTAGTTTAAATTAGATACAATATCTTTTTCCAAAACTTCAACAGCTTCTTTCCAGTTGTTTACCCTTAAATGGTGCGTCAGATTAACGTTATGAAACGCGGTAAACATAATTGGTTTTCCCATGCAATGATCTAAGTTTTTCCTGTGATCGTCAATCATATAATCGGTATTGATAATTCGTTTACTGCCACATAAAATGATGTTTTCCCATGTGATAAAAGGAAAATGCTCTGCCAGCCAGGCTACTTTCTCAGCCAGTGATACCGGAAACTCAGTCGCAGCTGAAACAATAAATATTTCAAAGTTTTCCTGTAATCGGCGTAAACTTTCGACTGCATCGGGTATTACCGGCAGATTTCTGAAAAAATTATCTGCATTCAAAACTTTACGCAAAAGTACCCTGTCACTAAAAGCTTCTTCTTCGCTTAATCCCTGAATGCTTTCTTTTGAAAGTGAGGTTCCGCTCTCTTCGTTATAATCTTTTATTAATTGTGCTTCAATGTCGGCAAGTACGCCGTCCATATCGATGGCAATAGTTTTCTTTTTCATTTCGATTAATTTTGCAACAAATTTACGCAAATATTGCAAAGTATTGCAATTTTAACTTATTTTTGCAATATAAATTTGCACAACATGAAAAAAGAGGAACGTCAAAAAGTAATTTTAGAATACCTGTCAAAAGAACATCGACTTACTTTACAAGAACTTAGCGTCTATTTAAATGTTTCTGAAGACACGATAAGACGGGATGTAAAAGAACTTTCAGATCAGGGATTGTTAAAGGCTGTTCGCGGAGGTGCGGTTGCCCCGTCTCCGATTCCGCTTCATTTTAGAAACAGAGAGAAACATGACCTTGAAAACAAAAAAATAATAGCCGAAAAAGCAATCTCTTATTTAAAAGACGGACAGGTTGTTTTTATCGATGGCGGAACCACTTCATTAGCTTTAGTAGCCAGTTTCCCTTATGATTTGAAAATAACGGTTATTACCAACAGTTTCCCTGTAGCGGCTCTAATCGAAGATTTACCCAATATCGAATTGATTTTTGCAGGGGGAAGAATGTGCAAAACTTCTTTCGCGACTGCAAGTATAGAAACTATAGATTTTTTCCGAAATTTTAGAGCCAACATTTGTATTCTCGGTCTTTGCAGCATTCATCACGAACGTGGTGTTACGGGAGTTTTACACGATGATTCTCAAATAAAAAGAAACATGATTCAACACTCTGATTTTGTGATCGCTCTGGGCTCTATCGAAAAAGTAGGCACTGCTGAATCTTATTTCGTTTGTCCGATTAAAGATATTGACGTACTGGTGACCAATATTGATCCGGAGGATGAAACTTTAAAACCTTATCAAAATGCAGGAGTGACACTTGTTTAAAAACTTTTGGATTTCATTACACACTATAACATCAGAATTATAAACCTAAAAGTGCGTCTTTAATTTCTGTTCCCCACGATAAAATTCGCCTTACTATTTTTCATAACTTTACATCTATCAATAAATTAATCCTAAAAATCCATTTACTATTTGAAAATTAAACATCCGTAAAATGCAATTCCAATATTTTTTGCCATCAGAAATCCTGAAGCCTTATATCAAACATTACTATATTTTTGAATCAGATTCGGATAAGGAGTTTGAAGACACGGTATTTCCGAGTGGCGAAATGGAAATTATTTTCAATCTTGGCGATGGCATTTGGGAATCATTGGTTGACCAGACTTTCTACAAAACTCCAAAAATTGAATTTTGGGGGCAGATCACTAAACCTCTTTCCATAAAGTCACAAGGCAAACATATGATGTTAGGAATTCGGTTTTATACTCATACTGCAGCTTATTTTTTTAAGGATGATATCGGAATATTCAACAATCAGATTTTCGATCTAGAAGATATAGTTGGTAATCCGATAAAAAAATTACACGAACAGCTTTTAGAAACTTCTGATATAAAAAAAAGGATCGAACTGATCGAAGCATTCCTGATACAAAAAATTATAACAAACGATAAAAGAGCGGATAAGATTGAAAAAGTAGCTCACATCTTATCGAGTTTACTCAACGACCCGACGGAAAGTAATATCAACAGTATTTCGGTAAAATATGGTATAACGCCCCGTTATCTTCATAAACTAGTCTTTCAGCATACGGGACTCGCTCCAAAAGCATTCAATAAAATCAAACGTTTCCAACACAGTCTTAAGCTCATTAACACTACCGAATATCCCTTTACTTCTATTGCTTATGATTCCGGCTATTTTGATCAATCCCATTTTATAAGGGATTTTAAATCCTTTACGGGAACTACGCCAACTTCCTATTTAGAGAACCAGTTCCCTATCAATCAATTAATTATTTAAAAAGAATACGCTGCATTACAGAATTAATTCTTAGTACCTTAGAAACTAAGCCCCTTTATTTAAAATTCAGTTCCGATTTGTACAATTCAGACGTTTTTAACCTGACTATCTTTGACAAAAATAATAGTCAATCAAAAAACTTTATACTATGAATTCTTTTACCACTACATCAGAATTGAATCCAAAATCAACCTTTTTCTTAGTGCGTTTTTACAACCTATTTTTTAATCGAAATCTCATTGATCCGACATTCAAATTCATTGCAATTGTCTTGTTGCTTTCCGGCTGTACTTCTTCTTCAAAAAATAAAACAGCAGATTTAAGCGAAGCAAAAAAAGCAATACAGGAAAGCAATGCCATTTATTTTGATTCTTTTAAAAATAATGATCCCTCCCTATTCATAGACCGATATGCTGAAGATGCTTCTATCTTACTCCCGAACGCACCACAAATTTATGGAAAAGAAGGTGCTGCCAAATTTTTCAGAAAAGCTTATGATGAATATGGTCTAAGAGGCGGAAAGTTTATTACCACAGCAGTATACGGTGACGGTGTAGAGTATGTCACCGAAGAAGGTTTGTGGCAATCCTTAAACTCCAAAGGTGAATTAATGGATGATGGAAAATTTTTGGTTCTCTGGAAGAAAACTTCAAAAGGCTGGAAAATGTTCAGAGATTCTTTTAGCAGTAATCGAGAAGCTAAATAATTGAAATAATCTCTTTTACATTCGTTTCGCCCGCAATTAAAAAAGCCTCTCAAGTATAAAATCTTGAAAGGCTTTTGTCTACAAATTAAAAAGCAATATTATTTCCAACCACCGCCTAAGTCTCTGTAAACATGGACTGCAGCATTCAATTGTTCTTTTTTAGTATCTACCAATTCCAGTTTGGCTTCTAATGCATCTCGTTGTGTCATTAAAACCTCAAAATAATCTACTCTGGCCGATTTAAACAAATCATTAGAAACATCTATTGAAGTGTTCAAAGCATCTACCTGTTGCGATTTAAGATCATACCCTTTTTGTAAGTTTTCGATCTTCGAAAGTTGATTAGACACTTCTAAATAAGCATTCAAAATGGTACGATCGTAATTGTACAAAGCCTGAAGCTGTCTGGCATTTGCGCTGGCGAATTCTGCTTTAATCGCATTTCTGTTGATCAGTGGTGCAGCCAGATCTCCGGCTAATGAATACAGAAGTGACTCCGGAAATGTTAACAGATAAGAAGGTTTAAACGCCTGTACTCCTATCGCAGCTGAAATGTCTAATGAAGGATAGAATTCTGCACGTGCCACTTTTACATCTAATTTTGAAGCGACTAATTCTAATTCGGCCTGTTTCACATCAGGACGATTTGCCAGTAATTGAGACGGAATTCCGGAACTCACCGCAGCCGGTAGTAAGCTCAGGAAGTTGTTTGTATTGGTTCTTTTGATTTCCTGTGGATATCTTCCCAATAAAAAGTTGATTTTATTCTCCGTTTCTTTTATTTGCTGAAGAATTCCAAATTCCAGACTTTTTGAAGTTAAAACCTCTGCTTCAAACTTCTTCACGCCCAGTTCGGTTGCTCTTGCCGCCTGCTTCTGAATTTTTACAATTTCCAAAGCATTCGTCTGTAATTTGATGGTTTGTTTTACAATGTCCAATTGGGTATCTAAAGCCAGTAACTCATAATACGAATCGGCTACTTCGGCAATAAGATTCGTAATTACAAAGTTCTTCCCTTCTACCGTTGCTAAATATCGGTTTAAAGCTGCTTTTTTAGAATTGCGCAGTTTTTTCCAGATGTCAACTTCCCAGTTTGCATAGGCCGAAATAGTAAAATCTCCCAATGGATCCGGGGTCTTTACGCCTGGTTTGATATCTGTATTGGCATCACCCGCACCCTGACTGGTGTAGCGCCCCACTTTCTCTACTCCCGCTCCGGCACGAACACCAACAGTAGGCAGTAGAAGTCCTTTTTTTACACGAATGTCATTTCTTGCAATCTCGATTTCCTGCAAAGTAATGTTTAATTCCTGATTGTTCTTAAGCGCGACATCAATTAGCTCTACCAGATTCTGATCTTTAAAATAATCTTTCCACGCTAATACTGCCGTATTGTTGTTTGCATCCTGACTCTGAGTTGTTGTACCAAACGACTCTGGAACTGGTGTGCTTGTTGTTGTAGTCTCAGGAGCAGGGGCTTTACACCCTGCAACCATGAGACATGCACTCAATGCAATACTATATTGATATGATTTGAATTTATACATGATTGTTATCAATTTCTTCTGTTAATGGATTTTCTTCTTCATGTTTCACTAATTTGTATCTCTCTGCTATTTTTCCAAAGATGTAATACAATCCAGGAATCAAAAACACCCCACAAATCGTTCCGATAAGCATACCTCCTGCCGCAGCAGTACCAATCGTACGGTTACCAATTTTTCCGGGACCGGTAGCAAATGCAAGTGGCAATAAACCCGCAATAAAAGCAAAGGAAGTCATCAAGATTGGACGGAACCTTGCTTTGGCTCCTTCCATTGCTGCTTCCAGAACTGATTTACCTGCAGCATGTCGCTGGATTGCAAACTCTACAATCAACACAGCATTTTTACCCAATAAACCAATAAGCATTACCATGGCCACCTGTGCGTAAATGTTGTTCTCTAATCCTGTTAATTTCAGTAAAAAGAAAGCTCCAAAAATACCTGCCGGTAAAGAAAGAATTACAGACAATGGTAAAATAAAACTCTCGTATTGAGCAGCCAGTACCAGATATACGAATCCTAAACAGATCAGGAATACCCAGATTGCCTGATTCCCCTGTGCTACCTCATCAGCAGAAATACCTGCCCAGTCGATGTCGTATCCTCTAGGTAATTTTTTGGCGGCAACTTCCTGAACAACTTTAATTGCCGTACCGGAACTATATCCCGCTGCAGCAGATCCACTAATTTGTGTAGAAGTGTACATATTGTGTCTTGTGATTTCAGAAAGTCCGTATACTTTTTCCAATCTCATAAAAGCGGAATAAGGTACCATTTCATCACGGTTGTTTTTCACATACAATTTTAAGATATCATCGGGCTGAGCACGATATTCCGGAGAAGCCTGAACAATTACTTTATAGTTAATTCCGAATTTAATAAAACTGATTTCATAGTTACTTCCCACAAGAGTTGACAAGGTATTCATGGCATTTTCGATAGAAACTCCTTTTTGTTGTGCCAGATCATTGTCGACTTTCATCATGTATTGAGGAAAACTCGAGCTATAAAAACTAAACACGTTAGACAATTCCTGATGTCTGTTCAATTCAGCAACAAAATCATTATTTACCTTTTCCATTTTTTTGTAATCTCCGGAACCTGTTTTATCCAATAAACGAAGTTCAAATCCTCCGGCAGCACCATATCCCGGTACAGCAGGCGGTTGGAAAAACTCGATATTAGCTCCTGCAATATCTTTACATTTTTCCTCCATTTCATGCATGATCTCCAAAACAGATTCTTTTCGATCGCTCCAATCCTTAAGGTTAACCAAACAAGTTCCTGAGTTTGCTCCTGTACCTTCAGAAAGAATTTCGTAACCTGCCAATGAAGAAACTGATTTTACTCCGTCTATATCTTCAGCAATTTTCTGAACTCGCTCTGCAATATTGTTGGTTCTTTCTAATGAAGAACCCGGAGGTGTCTGAATTACAGCATAGAACATTCCCTGATCCTCATTCGGAATAAATCCGGAAGGAACGGTGCTGCTCACTAACCATGTTCCGGCACAAAATCCTAACAAAGCAATTATAGTAACGGCTCTTCTGTTTACGATCTTACCTAATACATTTTGATATTTCCCCTGAGCCAGATTAAACTTATTGTTAAAACCATCTATAAAAACATTAACAGGTGTTTTCTTTTTAGGCAGAGCATGATTATTTTTTAACATCATAGCACAAAGTGCCGGTGTCAAGGTTAAAGCCACAATACCCGAAAGTATAATCGCCGTTGCCATAGTAACTGAGAACTGACGGTAAAACACCCCAACAGGACCTGACATGAATGCCACCGGAATAAATACCGCCGCCATCAGGAATGTAATCGCTATAATTGCCCCTGCAATCTCATGCATCGCTTTTTTAGTTGCTTTAAAAGGCGACAGATGTTCTTCTTCCATTTTGGCGTGAACTGCCTCGATCACAACGATCGCATCATCGACGACGACTCCAATTGCTAATACTAAAGCAAACAAAGTAATTAAGTTCAATGAAATATCTAAGAAAGTCATGAATACAAAGGTTCCGATCAACGATACCGGTACCGCAATTGCCGGAATAACAGTCGAACGCCAATCTCCCAAGAAAAGAAATACCACTAAACCTACCAAAATAAAAGCTTCTACCAGCGTGTGGATTACTTTTTCGATAGAGGCATCCAAAAATTTAGAAACGTCGTATGAAATCTCATAATCCATTCCTTTTGGAAATTTTTGCTTAATTTTTTCCAATTTCGCTTTTACCTCCTCAATAACCTGATTGGCATTACTTCCAAAAGACTGTTTCAATACAATAGCCGCAGAAGGCTTACCATTTAAGTTCGAGTAAATATCATACATCGAACTTCCGAATTCAATATTGGCAATATCTTTCAAACGTAAAAGTTCTCCGTTAGCATTGGATTTTACCACAATATTTCCATATTGCTCTTTTGTGGTAAAACGTCCGGAATATTTCAATACATATTCAAATGCCTGAGAACGTTTACCTGAACTTTCTCCTGTTTTACCCGGAGAAGCCTCCAAACTTTGACTTGACAATGCTTCCATTACCTCATCGGCAGAAATTTTGTACGCCAGCATACGATCCGGTTTCAGCCAGATACGCATAGCATATTCACGAGTTCCCAGGATATCTCCGGAACCAATACCATTTACCCTTTTCAATTCTGAAAGTACGTTGATATCAGCGTAGTTGTACAAGAACTTCATATCGGTATTTTTGTCTGTACTGTAAAGGTTCACGTACATCAACATACTTGGCACTTCTCGGGTAATTTTTATACCCTCTCTAATTACCAATGGAGGCAATTTATTGGTAACCGAAGCTACACGATTCTGAACGTTAACCGCCGCTTGGTTGGGATCTGTTCCTAAGTTAAAAACTACTTTTATAGTCGCCTCACCATCATTTCCGGCATCAGAAGACATGTATTTCATTCCCGGAACTCCATTTAAAGCTCTTTCTAAAGGAATAATAACGGCCTTGATCATCAATTCACCGTTAGATCCGGGATAATCTGCAGTAACATTCACCATTGGCGGTGAGATTGTAGGGAATTGCGTGATAGGTAAATTTAATACCGACAATACTCCTAAAAAGACAATTATAAGCGATATTACTATCGACAGTACAGGTCTTTGAATAAATTTATTAAACATTTTTTATTTTTTTAATGATTAAACCTATTCTGCTTTTAAGCGTAAATTGTTCATTACCGCTTTAGGAGATTGGAATTCATATTTGATTTTGTCGTTTTCTTTTACTTTTTGAACTCCTTCAAGTAAAATTTTATCGGTATCGGCAAGTCCGGTTTTTATCACGTACAAATCAGGGATTTCGCCTGTTATTGTGATTTCTCTTGAATTTACTTTATTGTTTTTATCGATTACAAAAACGTATTTTTTATCCTGAATTTCGTAAGTCGCTTTTTGAGGGATTACAATGGCATTTTTAAGCGGAACAATCATCTGAACCTGTCCTGTTTCTCCATTTCTAAGCAATTTTCCTGAATTAGGGAAACGTGCTCTGAACGCAATATTTCCGGTTTCATTATTAAATTCGCTTTCGATAACTTCTACATTTCCTTTTTCTTTAAAAGTTTCACCGTTAGCCAAAACCAAACTTACTCTGTTATCAGCGCGGTCTTTTACATCGGTTTGATACTGCAGATATTCCGGTTCTGAAACATTGAAATAAGCAAACATCTGACTGTTGTCTGAAAGACTTGTCATCAATTCACCTTCATCAATAAGGCTTCCTAATTTTAATGGAATACGATCGATAGTTCCGTCAAACGGCGCTCTGATTTCTGTAAATGACAAATGAAGTTTTGCCAATGCTACTTCGGCTTTTGCAGATTGCAATTTTGCCTGTGCTACACTTAATTCGTTCTTAGAAACGATATTTTTATCTGCCAGTAATTTGGCATTTTGAAGTTCTATTTCTACTGATTTTTGTTCAGCTTGTGCTTTTAGTAATTCTGCCTGATACATATTGGGCATAATTTTAAACAACAGCTGTCCTTTTTTTACAAATTGTCCTTCATCCACAAAGATGTTTTGTAAAAAACCTTTTTCCTGAGCACGGATCTCAATGTTACGTACTGATTTGATTTGTGAAACGTACTGTTTCGTAAACGAAGTGTCTATTTTTACCGGATTGGTAACAACAAATTTTTCTACTTCTTCTTTTTCTTCTTTTTTAGTTGTACAACTAGTTAGGCACACCAGGGCAATTAAGCCTGTGAACAAGATAATTCTTTTCATGATTTTAATGGAAATTAAGCGATTGAGTGCTTGGAATACAGTGATTCCTTTAGATGAAAAAATGCATCAGGTGCCCTTAGTCAGAACTTAACTTTCATATAAGATGAAGTAGCAAAAAAATACATCAACAAAATATGCAGATCACAACTTAGGCAACCGATGTATATATTGTTGAATCAAATTCTTAGTACTCGTTGAGTAATGTAGATAGGATTTGAGTTGCCAAAGAATGGCAGGAAGATTTTAAAACGATTATAATCGTTTGCAGCAGTTTGACTGGTAGCAAAGGAAAGATACCAACTGTCAAGTAAGCTGTAGTTTGTTGCGAACAAATGATTGGAAAGACCACCTTTAAGATCATCACTTCCCACGCATTCTTCTTCAGTATCACAGTCCGCATCTTCTATGATCGAACTGCCCTGATCCTGATTGGTGAATTTCACACGGTGTCTTTTCTCAAGATGATGAGAATGAGAGTCTTTAGGAGTACCCGCATTAAGATATTGCCCTCCGCCAAGCAGAAGCAAATTCATAAATACTAAAAAGACTATTAACTTTCTCATTTGGTTGCGAAAGTAAGGAAAGTATCGAAAGAAAAAAAGATTTTTTTATAAGCTTTAACATTTATTAAAATACGAAAACGTTTTCAGGATTTTATTGCACTCAAATTATGATTAAAAGTTGTGCTTTCTTATCAAAAAATCATAAAAAATTGAGTCTGATTCAGAATCAAATGGATAACATTTTAAAAACCAGCAAAAAAACATCAAAATCACAAATACATGAGGATATAGATTTTACGATTAAAAGTGCATTTTAATTTTTAAATTAAAACTTCCATTATGGTAAATTCCTGTCCGGCTTTTGTAAAAATCTGCCCTGTATCCTGCATGCCCAATTTCTCATAAAAAGCTTTTTTGTTAACTCTGGCGTTACACCAAACTTTTTTCAATTTCTTTTCTTTTGCTAATTGCAAAATATATTTTATAAGCTCAGAACCAATGCCTTTCCCCTGACATTCTTCTAGTGTCGCCAGCTTTCTGAACTGCATTTCGTCATCACTGATGAAACAGGAAACAATTGAAACCAACTTATCCTGCACAAACACGCCAAAGTGTAATCCTAAAGCATCTTCTTCTAACTGTACAAATTCAAACGGCTGATCGGGCCACATTACTTCATGCCTGATCAGCCAGGTCTCCGAAGCTAATATTGTTTTGATTTTCATTGTTTTGCTTATTACTCCAGATTAATTACTCTTTTACACACAAAGATATTTCATAAAAACAAAAAAGGGAATCTAAGTTGATTCCCTTTTTTACTATTCTACTTTTATATAAAATCGCTCTGTATTATTGTCGGTTATTTTTTCAATACCTCCATCTCCCTTCTTAGCAACATTAATAACATGCAATTCGTTTCCATTTATGGTGCAATTCCAAACTGTACCATCAGATAAAATAATGTCCGAAAACAATGCATCTGATTTCTCTTTGTTGTAATACACTAATTTTTCAGACTTGATAAGTTTTTTTTCCTGCGTTTTCTTATTTTTCTCATACGAAGAGATTTCATTATCCTTGATCTCAATTAATTCCTCAAAATCTTTCTGAGAAGCTGCATTGTTTTGATTAGCAGCCCAAACCGGCTTATCTCCAACCATCTTCCAGGTACCAATGGCCTGCTTTAAAAGATGTTCTCTCAAAACTGTTCTTAAGGTATCTACTTTTTTAATCGATTCCTGACCTATTTCATTATCAGGTTTAATTTTAAAGGCAATATAAAATAAATCAATCGCTTTCTTATAATCCGCTTTTTCGTAGTAGTCTAAAGCTAATTCGTATCTGCTTTTCTGAAATGCGATTTTAGGATTGTTTTGGGCAAAGCTTTTAAAAGAGATTAATAAAACAATAAAAAATAGTTTCTTTTTCATTAATAATGTAGGTTTTCATTTTTTTTGCAAACGTAGTTTTTTAATAGCAGACTTCCACATCCTTTTTAACTTTTTTTAATGCAAAAATTAAGATTTAACTTACAGATAGTCAGGGTGAAAATTCAATAACTCTGCCTCTCTTATATTTACCGCCACTTTTTACCATTTTACCCTAATTTAGACTGAAAATAAATTTAAAACCTCCATAGCCTTGTCTGTGTCTTTTTTAGCCACAAAGATATGATCGTGGTAAAAAGCAGCCACAACATTACAGCTTATTCCATTCTCAGAAAGTGCCTTTGAAAATGCTGCTGTCAAACCAACTGCTTCTAATGATGAATGCACCGTGAGTGTGATCCAGGACATTACAACTGAGTAATCCAGTTTTAAGGTATCTGCCGTTTCTTTTTTCAAAATCAGAGTAATTGCTTCATTTTCTTTGAACAACATTACAATATCTTCCATAGCTATGTTCTCCATCTTTTCTACTTTACAGAAAACATAATCTCCTAAATTATGCTGAGGTTTCATGCTTTTAAGCAATTTTTCCAAATCTTTTTCTCCTGACATTTTAAGTTTTTGTTAAATCGGTTATTTTAGTTTTTCCAGCTTTTCCTTTGCTTCCGAAAAATTTTTATCCAACAGCAGCGTCTTTTCATAACTGGCAATTGCATTTTTCTTATCTCCATTAGCTTCATAAAAATCTCCAAGGGAATCATACACATTTGGACTTTGAGGATAATTGGCAACATTTAACCTGAACAGATAACCTGCCAGCTCCATATCTTTTTTACCCAAAGACTGGTAGCCATATGCATTAATGGTATTTTCAGGAACATTAACGGTATAACCTAAGTGTTTTGAGACATTTTGGAAGTGCTTTTCAATCTTAGTAAACACCGCTTTATTAAAGTTAAACTGTTCCGTAATGGAAAGTTTTAACTGATTGAACTTAAATAGAAAACGCAGACCATCATAGATTGCGATCAATGGTACAGATCCGTGATTATCATCGCTGTAATACTGGTACTCATAATTCAGATTACTCTTTTTATTGTTCTCCAAAAAATCATTGAAATCTAAAATGGAGCGGATATGTTTGGTAAGAAGTGTTGTATCTTTTCTAACTTTTTCAATATTCATCCCCTCATCCATAGTATTTGCAGCCGCCATAAATAAGGAAACTTTTGACAGGTTTTTATTGGCTAATTTTTTCTTCGTATCTGCTAAAAACTTCTGACGATCCCACCACAAACTTGGATCGATCGCAATATAAGAGTGAAATAAATCCGTATGATTAGCCAGAATATTCAAGGCTGTCAACCCTCCAAAAGAATGTCCAATCAAAGTTTTAAAAGGTGCTGTGGGGTATTTACCGTCGATATACGGAATCAATTCTTTCTGAAGAAATTCAACAAATTTTTCTCCTCCCCCAGACTGATCACTCAGGCTTTGGGGTACAAACGGGGGATCAACCTCCGAATGGGTTGGGGTTAAATCCCGATTCCTATTGGTGTTTGTTATACCCACTATAATCATTTCAGGACAATTTGTGTTTCCGTTCACTTCGCTCATTTCTTCAATTATCCCAACAACGGAGCTAAAATGTCCCTCTGCATCGAGTAAATAAACGACCGGGTACTTTTGCTTTGCTAAACCAGTATTTCGGGCACTTTTAGGAAGATGAATCCATATTTTTCTATTTTCATTCAAAATTTTAGACGAAATACTATCTATGGTTCCTATTTCAATTCTATTTTTATTTTGAGCAAATGCCAAACTCGTTGACAATACAAATAAACTGAAGAAGAGTATCTTTTTTCCAAAAACAATTTGTAGACTATTCATTTCTTATGGACTTTTTCAATTCGTTACTAAAAATTCAAAACTTATTGTGCTGCTTTTATAAAACACAGAAGTCGTCTTTTTAGTTAAAAAAAAACGACTTCTGTGGTATTCTTTTATCTTCCTGACCAGGTATTGTCGGCAGGAGTGGCATCCATAAAAATACCACCATCTAGAACTACTTTTTTAATTTGCTTGCTGCTCTTCACTGTAACTGCGGCCAGTTTTTGATTCGCCTGCCAAACAGCTGGTGTGCTATGAACTGTTTCTGTCGTATTATCTGCGTAGGTCACAATGGCATCAAACGGAATGGCAAAACCACCAACATTGGCAACAGAAATAACATTCTTAGCCACCTTTTTAACGGAAAGATCTAAGTAATTATTCGTGAAAAACCAATTATCAAAAAACCAATTCAAATTTTTACCCGAAGCTGTATTGATCGAATTAAAATAATCCCATGGAACCGGGTGTTTACCATTCCAATTGTCCATATAGGCATGCAATGCTTTTTTAAACAAATCATCACCCAACAAGTCTTTTAAAGCCAGGTAAGACAAAGAAGCTTTTCCGTATGAATTATTGCCGTAACCTGAATCTGATAACTGTGACGACATCGTGATGATAGGCTGATCTTCTTCTGTAGACGGGTCATTTATATATTGCTCTACTCGAAATTCTTTATAAAACTTATCGGCAGCTTCTTTTCCATGCTCCGCGATTCCTATCAAATATTCAAAAGTTGTCGCCCAGCCTTCGTCCATAAAAGCATAACGCGTTTCGTTGATTCCCATATAAAAAGGAAAATAGGTATGAGCTACTTCATGATCCTGAACCAATTGTGCAAAAACAGGATCTCCCATTTGCGAATCATTGCACATCATTGGATATTCCATATCTGCAAAGCCCTGAAAAGCCGTCATTTTAGAATACGGATAGGGAACTCCCGGCCAATTGTGTGAAAAGAAATCCAAAGCATATTGGTTGTACTTAATCGAATTTTCAAAATCGGTTCCTTTTACATCATAAGCTGCTTGGATACTGGCACGTCGCTTTGTTTTTTTATCCACAATTACACTTCCGGCATCCCATAAATAATGATCACTTAAGCCAAAACACACATCTGTAATGTTTTTAGCTTCAAATTTCCAAACGTTCCAATCGCTTTGTTTTGTTACCAAACCGCTTTTCATTTCCTGCTCATTGGCAATGTGTAAAATTTCATCTGTTACGTATGATTTTTTTAAACGTGCAGCAAATTCAGGCTGTAAGACCTCATCCGGATTCAATAAATCTCCTGTTCCGTAAACCACATAATTTTTAGGTGCTTTTACAGAATACGTATAATCATTAAAATCATTATAAAACTCCTGACCTGAAGTATGAGGCAGGTTATCCCATTTGTTGTAATCATCAAAAACAGAAACACGAGGATAACTATAGGCTACAAAAAAAGTCGTGTTGTCGATTTGCCCCTCTCTCCCGCTCACTTCTGATAGCGGATAATTCCAATCGATATCAATTGTAATTTTACTATGAGGCGGCAAAGGTTTCTTCATTTTTACGCTCCCAACTGTACCCCAGCTTTTTGCATCTTCTTTGTAAACTTCGCCTTCGATTTTCAAATTTGTAATTGTCAATCCTTCTGTAAAAAAACCTTCGCTATTTAATACCGCTCGTGGCGAAGTTTTTTTATGAATATTATTCACAAATCTAATTCGCAAATTTCTTAACGTATCATTACTGTTGTTTTCATACACGATCGTTTCGGTCCCGCTAACTACTTTTGTATTGGCATCTACAGTCAAAGCCATGTCATATTTACCATGATTTTGCCAATAATTTTTCCCGGGTTTTCCATCCATAGAACGAACACCGTTCGTATAAGATTCTTTAATATTTCTTGGCATGTAAAGTTCCTGTGCAAAACTATTTTGTGCTAAAAACAAAAACGCTATAAATAGCAATTGAAGTGATTTTTTTTCCATAACTTGTTTTAAGATTTTGGTGGTTTGATTGATTATAGTAGTTAGATGACATTTTTAGCTTTAAGTTACATTATTCAAAAAATTTATTTCTAAAAATAAACAATAAAGTTAAAACCTCAATCACGCAGAAAATCAAAGACTTAAAAAGAAAATAAAAACCGTCCAATTCAAAAAGAAAAAGACGGCCTCTACAATTAATATATAACCTTGGAAACTACAAAATATAATCGGTATTAATAAAATTCGATTCCCTGCTGTTTAGCAATTCCTGCAAAATTTCATTGTTATAAGCGATATCTTTTGAAGCCACAAACGTACGAATAGAGAAAGAACGCAAGGCATCCGGAATACTTAAAGTTCCTACAGCAGAATCTTTACGCCCCGTAAACGGGAAGGCATCAGGGCCACGCTGACAAGAACTGTTGAGGTTTACTCTGCATACTAAATTTACTAAGGCATCAATAAGCGGTGCCAAAGTTTTAATATCTTTTCCAAAAAGACTCACCTGTTGTCCGTAATTCGATTCGGCCATATCTTCAAGCGGCTCGTTGATATCTTTGAAAGAAATAATGGGAACCACCGGTCCAAACTGCTCTTCATGATACACGCGCATTTCTTTGTTTACGGGATACAAAACTGCCGGAAAAATATAATTTTCACTATGCTTCCCACCTTTTTCATTCAATACTTTTGCGCCCTTATGTAGGGCATCATCAATTAAGCCCTGAATGTATTTTGGCTTGTCCGTTTCCGGAAGCGGTGTTAAAGAAACTCCTTTTTCCCAAGGATTTCCAAATGCCAGACCGTCTACCTTTTCAGCAAAACGTTTATTGAATTCTTCCGCAATAGATTCATGTACGTACAGAACTTTTAATGCCGTGCAACGTTGTCCGTTAAAAGATAAAGTTCCTGCAATACATTCCTGAATCGCCAGATCTAAATCGGCATCGGGTAAAATAATAGCAGGATTCTTCGCTTCCAGACCTAAAATCAAACGCAGTCTGTTTTTATTTGGATGCTGATCCTGTAATGCTATGGCCGATTTACTGTTTCCAATTAGTGCCAAAACGTCAATTTTTCCCGACTTCATAATAGGCGAAGCTACTTCTCGGCCGCGGCCGTAAACAATATTAATGACTCCTTTCGGAAAACTGCTTCTGAACGCTTCCAGCAAAGGCGAAATACATAAAACACCATGTTTTGCAGGTTTAAAAATCACAGTGTTTCCCATAATTAAAGCAGGAATCAACAATGAAAAAGTCTCATTCAAAGGATAGTTATAAGGTCCAAGGCACAAAACTACCCCAAGTGGCCCACGACGAATCATCGCATTTACACCCTGTACTTTTTCAAAATGAGAACTACGTCCGTTCAGTTCTTTATAACTATCAATGGTATCCTGAATATATTCAACGGTTCTGTCAAATTCTTTTTGCGAATCGCCCAGATTCTTTCCAATTTCCCACATTAAAAGTTTCACCACCTCTTCGCGGGTTTCCTTCATCTGTTTTACGAAATTTTCCATGCATTTAATACGGTCAACCACCTTCATCGTTGGCCATAAACCCTGACCTTTGTTGTAAGCGGTATTGGCAGCTTCCACTACTTCAGCAGCCTCTTTCTCTTCCATAAACGGAATCGATCCTAATAAAGTTGGTGTGTATTTTTCGGTTGAGGAAATGGTCGAAAAAACCGGGGTTGTCTGTCCCGTCCATGGTTTTAATTCTCCATTTACAAGATAAGTATCTTGATTGATCAAATTTTTAATTTGAAATTCTTCGGGTATTAAACTCATAATTTGGTCTGTTATAGTTTGGTTATTAATAGCATTTGAAAAAGAAAAAAGAGGCTTTATAGGCCTCTTCTTCTCTCTTATGGGTTTACGGTTTCACCTTCCCAATCCAGAATTCCACCAAGCAAATTGTAGGCATTACTAATCCCTAACTCATTCATAATCTGACATGCTTTGGCACTTCTGGCACCAGAACGGCAATACACATAATAATTTTTGTTTTTATCAAGCTCTTCGATTTCATAAATAAACCCTTGTCCTTTATTAATGTCGATGTTTACGGCATTTTCAATATAGCCGTCATTAAATTCGTCTTCAGTTCTTACGTCCAGTATAACTGCATTCTCGTCAGCAGTCAGCTGATTAACCCAATCTTCTTGTGATAAATTCATAGTAAATGTGTTTTTGTAAAATTACGACGTTTCTATTGATTAAAAACGTGCCAAATGCGATTTCGATTATTATTCTCAGAAAACGTTTTAGAGAAAGTACTATAATCAGTGAAAAGCAAATTTACTTACTATTTTTAAAAATATAGTCTATAAATTCGATAGAAAATAGGATTTTTTCATTTACACAAAACACCTCTTAAATATAATTTTCTGATAATTTATACCATTGCAATCCCTTATCTTTGTAATAAATTATAGATTTTAATTTTAATTTAATAAAAATGTTCTTT
>NZ_CAGKLC010000034.1 GCF_903469665.1 Flavobacterium sp. UGB4466
GAATAAAATTGTAGGTAAAAGCCTCTAAAAGTGGCGTGAAATGAGTTAGAAAAGATGGATTTAAGAGACTAAAAAATGTGTTTTTGATTAAAAATGAGACATTTGTTCATTTAACATCCCTTTAGTTTTAATGCATAAAAAGCAAACTAAAAAAAATACTATCTTTACCGATCAAACGTTTATGAACTTAAGTCGCATTTTTGCGACACTACATATATAATTATGGCATGTACAAGTTGTTCAACCTCAGATGGTGGTGCACCAAAGGGTTGTAAAAATAATGGGACTTGCGGCACCGATAGCTGCAATAAATTGACGGTTTTTGACTGGCTCGCAAACATGAGTCCGTCCAATGGAGAGGCGATTTTTGATTGTGTTGAGGTTCGTTTTAAAAACGGACGCAAAGAATTCTTTAGAAATTCAGAAAAATTAACGTTAAGTATTGGTGATATTGTAGCAACTGTTGCTTCACCGGGACATGATATTGGAATTGTAACTTTGACAGGAGAATTGGTAAAAATTCAAATGAAGAAAAAAGGAGTAAATCCTGAAAGCAATGAAGTTCCTAAAATTTACAGAAAAGCTTCACAGAAAGATATCGATATCTGGTCTGTAGCACGTGATCGTGAAGAACCAATGAAAGTTCGTGCACGTGAATTGGCGATTCAGCATAAACTGGAAATGAAAATTTCTGACATTGAATTCCAGGGAGACGGGTCGAAAGCTACGTTTTATTACACGGCAAATGACAGAGTCGATTTCAGACTTTTGATTAAAGATTTTGCTAAAGAATTCAGTACCAGAGTCGAAATGAAACAGGTTGGTTTCCGTCAGGAGGCAGCCCGTTTGGGAGGAATTGGTTCTTGCGGACGTGAACTCTGCTGTTCAACCTGGTTAACCGATTTTAGAAGTGTGAATACTTCGGCAGCACGTTACCAACAGCTTTCACTGAATCCTCAAAAGTTGGCCGGACAATGCGGAAAACTAAAATGCTGTTTGAACTATGAGTTAGATACTTACATGGATGCGCTAAAAGACTTTCCGGATTACGATACCAAATTGGTAACCGAAAAAGGAGATGCTATTTGCCAGAAACAAGATATTTTTAAAGGCCTGATGTGGTTTGCGTATACCAATAATTTTGCGAACTGGCATGTTTTAAAAATCGATCAGGTAAAAGAAATTATTGCCGAAAACAAACAAAAAAACAAAGTTTCTTCACTGGAAGATTTTGCTATTGAGGTAACTTCTGAACCTGAGAAAGACTTTAACAATGCAATGGGGCAGGAGAGTTTAACCCGTTTTGATCAGCCAAAAAGAAAGAAAAAGCCAAGTCGTAAACGCAAACCAAATGCGGAGAATGCAGTTGTGGCTGCTCCGAACAAACCGCAGCAAGCCAATAATAATACAAACAAGCCGGCTGGTGGCAATCCGAATAAATCGAATAAACCACAAAACAAACAAAATCAATCGAACAAACCCAAAAATTCGAACGATAGAAAGCCAGCCGAGCCAAGAAAACCTATAATTATTACTAAAAATGAGAATAAAAAGTAGTGGAATTCTTCTTTTGTCAGCAATACTCCTTTTTTCCTGCGATAAAAAAAGAGTATTCGACGAATACAAATCTGTTGGAAGTGCCTGGAACAAAGACAGTATTGTAACCTTTGATTTACCGGTTTTAGATTCGACCAAAAGATACAACCTGTTTGTAAATTTGAGAGACAACAACAATTATCCGTTCAATAATTTGTTTTTGATCGTAGCTATCGAAACACCAAGCGGTTTTACCAAAGTGGATACTTTAGAATATCAAATGGCAAATCCCGACGGTAGCCTGATGGGGAATGGCTTTACAGACATTAAAGAAAGTAAGCTTTTTTACAAAGAAAACGTAAAGTTTAGAGGGAAATACAAAGTACATGTCAAACAAGCAGTCAGAGAATCAGGGAAAATTCCGGGAGTTCAGACTTTAGAAGGTATTACAGATGTTGGTTTTAGAATAGAACAAAAAGATTAGAAAAATAGTTATGGCTGCTAAGAAAAACAATCAATCCAATAGCGTTAAAGATATTAATTACTACAAAAAGAAGTTCTGGAGAATTTTTGCCTATAGTTTATTAGGAGTTCTCGCCTTCTTTTTATTTGCCTCATGGGGCTTATTCGGTTCAATGCCTTCTTTTGAAGATTTGGAGAATCCGGATTCTAATTTGGCCACCGAAATCATTTCGTCCGACGGAGTGGTAATAGGTAAGTACTTTAAAACCAACAGGTCACAGCTTAAATATTCTGATTTGCCAAAAAATCTGGTAGATGCTTTAGTGGCAACAGAAGATGCCCGTTTTTATGAGCATTCCGGAATTGACGGTCGAGGGACTTTACGTGCTGCTTTTTCTTTGGGGACAAATGGAGGAGCCAGTACCATAACACAGCAATTGGCAAAACAGTTATTTCATCGTGGTGGATCTAGCTTTTTACCCTTTAGGATAGTGCAAAAAATAAAAGAATGGATTATTGCCATTCGTCTGGAAAGACAATATACCAAAAATGAGATTTTAGCGATGTACTGCAACGTTTATGATTTCGGAAATTATGCTGTTGGGGTAAGTTCGGCAGCTCAGACCTATTTTTCCAAAGACCCTAAAGACTTAACTATTGACGAATCGGCAATTTTAGTTGGTATGTTTAACAATTCATCTCTTTATAATCCTTTGCGTAACCCTGTTGGGGTAAAAAACCGTCGTGATGTTGTACTGGGACAAATGGTAAAAGCCAAGATGATAACGAAGTCTCAAAAAGAGAAATATCAGGCATTGCCAATCGCTTTAAAATTCAAATTAGAAAGTCACCGTGAAGGAACCGCTACTTACTTTAGAGAGTACCTTCGTGATTACATGAAAAAATGGGTGGCTGAGAATAAAAAACCCGACGGTACCGATTACGATATTTACAAAGATGGTTTGAAAATTTACACCACTATCGATTCCAGAATGCAGCTTCATGCAGAAGAAGCGGTTTCGGAACACATGAAAAACTTGCAACAGCAATTTTTTATTGAAATGAAAACCAATAAAAATGCGCCGTTTGTAAACATTACACAAGCAGAAACAGACCGTATCATCATGCAGGCGATGAAGAATTCGACGCGTTGGGCTCTTATGAAAGAGATGGATAAAAGTGATGAAGACATCATTGCTTCGTTTAAAGTGAAGACTAAAATGCGTGTATTCACCTGGAAAGGAGAACGTGATACCGTGATGACACCACTTGATTCTATTCGTTATTTCAAACACTTCCTGCAATCTGGTTTAATGGCGATGGAACCTCAAACCGGAAACATTAAAGCATGGGTAGGTGGGATTAATTATAAATATTTCCAATACGATCACGTAGGGCAGGGAGCACGACAGGTAGGATCTACGTTCAAACCGTTTGTTTATGCAACCGCTATTGAGCAATTAAACATGTCTCCTTGCGATTCTATTCTAGACGGACCTTTTATGATTCACAAAGGGCGTCACAATGTTACTGCTGACTGGGAACCAAGAAACTCAGATAACAGATACCGTGGAATGGTAACTCTAAAACAAGGTCTTGCCAATTCGATCAATACAGTATCGGCTAAGTTAATTGACAGAACAGGTCCTGAAGCTGTAGTAGAGTTAACACACAAATTGGGTGTAAAAACCGAAATCCCTGCTCAGCCCTCTATTGCACTTGGTGCCGTAGATATTACAGTGGAAGATATGGTGGCTGCCTACAGTACATTCGCCAATCAGGGAGTATATGTAAAACCGCAATTTTTAAGCCGTATAGAGAACAAAAGCGGAGAGGTGATCTATGAGCCAATTCCGGAATCTCATGACGTTTTAAACAAAGATATTGCCTTTGCCGTAATTAAATTATTAGAAGGAGTTACAGAAACTGGTTCAGGTGCACGTTTGCGTACAGAAGGCGGAGGAAGCGGTGACAATCGTTGGACCGGATACCCGTACATGTTCAGAAACCCTATTGCCGGTAAAACCGGAACCACTCAAAATCAGTCAGACGGTTGGTTTATGGGAATGGTGCCAAATCTTGTCACCGGAGTTTGGGTAGGTTGTGAAGACCGTTCAGCACGTTTTAAAAGTTTGACTTACGGACAAGGAGCTACAGCCGCATTACCAATTTGGGGGTATTTCATGAAATTGTGTTATGCCGACCCGGGATTACAGGTATCAAAATCCGAGTTTGAGCGTCCGGCAAACCTTTCTATAAAGGTAGATTGCTACAGCAGACCGGCAGTGGTAAAAGATACGACACAAACGGACCAAAATACAGACGAATTCGAACTGTAGGTTTAGTTCTTTTAGAATAGTAAATCCTTTTGTAATCTTCTGAAACAGAAGATTACAAAAGGATTTCTTTTTTTAATGATGTAGTCTGCCGCTCAGCAGGCATGCGAGCAGTTCGTTTTCAAAGAATAAAATCAGTCATTTTATTTTTTACGAAATCGTTATAATTTAATCTAAAAATCTTATTTTTATCAAAAATATACAGTAATAAAGACAGTTTGTTATGATTACAAAAAAAGTAAATAACGTTCAGGAGGCTATCGAAGGAATTGAAAGCGGAATGACTATAATGTTCGGAGGTTTCGGTTTATGCGGAATTCCTGAAAATACAATTGCAGCATTGGTAAATACTTCCATTTCAGATTTAACCTGTATTTCGAATAATGCAGGAGTTGATGATTTTGGTTTGGGATTGCTTTTGCAAAAGAAGCAAATTAAAAAAATGATTTCCTCTTATGTGGGGGAGAATGCCGAGTTTGAGCGTCAGATGCTCTCAGGAGAACTGGAAGTCGAATTGACTCCGCAAGGTACTTTAGCCGAACGTTGTCGTGCGGCTCAGGCCGGAATTCCTGCGTTCTTTACACCTGCAGGTTACGGAACTGAAGTTGCCGAAGGCAAAGAAGTACGTGAGTTCAATGGAAAAATGCACATCATGGAACAGGCTTTCAATGCGGAGTTTGCTATTGTTAAAGCCTGGAAAGGTGACGAAGCAGGAAACCTGATTTTTAAAGGAACAGCCAGAAACTTCAACGCCTGTATGGCAGGTGCAGGTAAAATTACCATCGCCGAAGTGGAAGAATTAGTTCCGGTAGGAACATTAGATCCAAATCAAATACACATTCCGGGAATTATGGTGCAACGGATCTTTCAGGGAGAAAAGTTTGAGAAAAGAATCGAGCAGAGAACGGTAAGACAAAGAGCATAATTAGAGAATTAGAAAATGTGATAATTGGATAATTATTTGGATTGCGTACCTATTTTGCATTATCTAATTATCTAATTTCCAAATTGACACATTAAAACTATGTTAACAAAAGAAGATATTGCAAGACGTATTGCAAAAGAAGTAAAAGACCGCTATTTTGTGAACCTTGGAATTGGTATTCCAACTCTGGTAGCAAATTATGTGAGAGAAGATATTGCTGTGGAGTTTCAAAGTGAGAACGGTGTTCTTGGCATGGGACCTTTCCCTTTTGCCGGAGAAGAAGATGCAGATATTATCAATGCCGGAAAGCAAACTATTACAACACTTCCGGGAGCCAGTTTCTTTGATTCGGCCTTTAGTTTCGGGATGATCCGAAGCCAAAAGGTAGATTTGACCATTTTAGGTGCTATGGAGGTTTCTGAAAATGGAGATATTGCCAATTGGAAAATTCCGGGTAAGATGGTAAAAGGAATGGGAGGTGCAATGGATTTGGTAGCTTCTGCCGAAAACATTATTGTTGCCATGATGCACGTTAATAAAGCAGGTGAATCTAAAATACTAAAAAAATGCTCTTTACCCTTAACTGGTGTGGGCTGTGTTAAAAAAGTAGTCACCGAGCTTGCGGTTCTGGAAGTAACTGATAAAGGTTTTAAGCTACTAGAAAGAGCACCGGGTGTTTCTGTTGAGCACATCATCGCATCAACCGAAGCTGATTTGATCATTGAAGGTGAAATTCATGAAATGGATATCAGATAATTCTGTAATTAAGATAAATTCGCATGAAGGCTAGCTTTTAAAAGGGCTGGCCTTTTTTGTAGGAAAAAATTAAAGAAGAGGCACCGGGTTTGCTTTTTTCTAAAAGCCTTGTATTTGCTGACTTTTGTGTGTTAATGTGTTAGTTATCAGTAGAATAATTATTTTTTAGGCCTGTTTTTTGTGAAATCATCACAGTTTGTTAAATAAAAGTAAATTTAAAGTAAAAAACGTTGTATTTAATCGATTAACGGCAAATTTCATCGATTATTTAACTAAAATGAAATACTTTTATTTTAAAATAGAGTATTTACTTACGTTTAATATTTTATTTGTAATCCATTTAACCAAACTAAATACCACATTATTATGAACAGAAAATTACCAAAAAGCATGGCGTCAGCCGTTGTTATTCTTACATTTTCAGTGTCAGGATTTGCCCAAAACACAGACAAACGGGTAAGCCAGAAGAATGTATCCGAAAATGGACAACCAAGCTTAATCACTTTTAGTGATAAATCTACTTACAGAGGAACCGATTACAACACTGTCTTTAAAGAACAATTGGGTTTAAAAGACAATCAATCCTTTTCTAAAATTAAGATCGAATCTGATAGAGAAGGTTTTACACATGAAAAATTTCAATTGTACGAGCAGGGTATTAAAGTAGAATTTGCCAATTACACTTTACATTCCAAAGACGGAAAACTAGTTTCCATGAATGGAGAGTTTTATGCTCTTCAAAATGTAAAAACAACCCCAAAATTATCCAATAAAGCAGCTTTCGATAGAGCGGTTGCTTATACAGGAGCAAAACAATATCTGTGGGAAAACCTGCAAGATGCTGCAGCAATGAACTATGAGAAGCCAAAAGGCGAATTGGTTTTATTGCCGGCAATGGAAGAACAGGGGGAAACCAGAAAGTCAGATAAGGTGAGGCTGGCTTATAAATTTGATATTTATGCCACTAATCCGGTAAGTCGCGGAGATCTTTATATCGATGCAGAAACCGGAAAAGTCCTGTTTTATAACGCTACCATAAAACACCTTGGTGAATACAGCCACGGAAATAAAGTAAAAACCGCCAAAGCAATACATCAAAAAGAGGATGCGACTGCAAAAAAAGCTTTTGTTGCAGCCAATGCCGCGACACGTTACAGCGGAACGCAGGTAATACAAACTACCTTAAGCGGAGCGTCCTATATACTTGCTGATGCGACAAGAGGTTTGGGAATCAACACCTACAATATGAAAAAGGGAACCAGTTATACAGCAGCCGTAAATTTTACGGATGCCGATAATAACTGGACCGCTGCTGAGTATAACAATGCGAACAAAGATAATGGAGCTTTGGATGCACATTGGGGAGCTGAAAAAACATACGATTACTGGTCAACAGTGCATGGCAGAAACAGCTTTGATAACGCAGGAGCAATTATAAAAAGCTACGTACATTACAGCAATGCCTACGATAACGCTTACTGGAACGGTAGTGTAATGACTTACGGTGATGGAAGCGGAACTTATTTCGATATCCTGACTGCTATTGATGTTGCAGGACACGAAATAGGACATGCTGTTTGTACTTATACAGCCAACCTGGCGTATCAAAAAGAATCCGGAGCGATGAACGAGGCGTTCTCTGATATTTGGGGAGCCTGTATTGAATATGCAGCAGCACCAACAAAATCGATCTGGTTAATTGGTGAAGATATCGAAAGAAGATCAGGGCACCTTTCTTTGCGCTCAATGAGTGATCCAAATTCTGAAGGTCAGCCGGACACTTATGGCGGAACCTATTGGATCAATCCAAATTGTACACCAACAAGCAGTAACGATTATTGCGGTGTGCATACCAACTCCGGTGTATTGAACCATTGGTTTTACATTCTGTCTGTGGGTAAATCAGGTACAAATGATATTGGAAATGCCTATAACGTAACGGGGATTACAATTGATAAAGCGGCTAAAATTGCGTACCGTTTGGAAAGTGTCTATTTAACAGCAAATTCTACTTTTGCCAATGCAAGAACTTCAGGAATACAATCGGCTATTGATTTGTATGGTGCCGGTTCACCGGAAGTTATTGCTACCACCAATGCATTTTATGCTGTAGGTGTTGGAGCTGCGTATGTGGACTCAAATGATACAACTGCGCCAACAGCGCCAACAAATCTTGCTGCTTCCGGAACAACGGGGTCAACAACTAATTTAACATGGACTGCTTCAACAGATAATGTAGGGGTTACTGGGTATGATATTTACCAGGGAACAACTCTAAAAGGTTCGTCTACTACAACCAATTATACCGTAACAGGTTTAACAGCATTGACGGCATATAGCTTTAGCGTAAAAGCCAAAGACGGAGCAGGAAATGTTTCAACAGCAAGTAATGTGGTAAATGTTACGACTACAGCGGCTTCTTTAAATTACTGTAACTCTCAGGGGAACAGTACTGTAGATGAGAGAATTGGAAAAGTGGTATTCGGTACCATCAACAATACTTCAACAGGAACAACCGGTTATGAAAACTATACTGCTATCTCTACAAATGCTGCCAAAGGAACAGCCTATACGATAACAATCACTCCAGTTTGGACATCTACTATTTACAGCGAAGGTTATGCTATTTTTATCGATTACAACCAAGATGGGGATTTTACAGATGCAGGTGAAACAGTTTGGACGAAAGCGACCTCTACAGCGGCTACAGCTACAGGAACCATCACAATTCCGGCTACTGCAACACTTGGTACAACAAGACTTAGAGTTTCTATGAAATACAACGGAATACCAACTTCTTGTGAATCATTTTCTTATGGACAAGTAGAAGATTATTCGATCAATATCACAGCTTCAGGAGCTATTGTAAATCAGGAAATTGTAGCAGGATTAGTGGAAACTAATGAAACGGCAAGATTTGCATTGTATCCAAATCCGGTTGTTGATGAATTGAACATTTCGTTAGCAGATAATACAGGATATACTTTCAGAATTACAAATACATTGGGGCAACAAGTGAGTTCAGGAGCCCTTTCAGGAAATCCTATTGATGTGAGAACTTTAAAAACAGGACTTTATGTTATCGAGTTGAATAATGGTGCTAAAAGAATCGTTAAGAAATTCGCCAAAAAATAAAAATGTTAATTTAAAGAACGAAAGACCCCGCAATTTGCGGGTTTTTTTTATGAAGTTCTCAAATGTAATTTTTGTATATCACAGTTAGACCGCTTTTTGTAAGTTTGTTTGTTCAGTAATCCTAAAAAAAATCATGATGAAATTGTACTTATTGTTTTTTTTGTATGCCATTAGTTTTAGTAGTTTTTCTCAGAACAACGTGCTGGTTTTTCAGTCCGATTTTGGGTTGAAAGATGGAGCAGTATCAGCAATGAAAGGTGTGGCAATAGGAGTTTCAACAGATTTAAAAATATTTGATCTGACCCACGAAATTCCGGCATACAATATTTGGGAGGCCGCGTATCGCTTGTCACAAGCCGCACAGTACTATCCTGCAGGAACTGTATTTGTATCTGTTTGTGATCCGGGAGTGGGAACCGCAAGACATTCTGTAGTTTTACTCACCAAATCAGGACATTATTTTGTGACTCCCGATAACGGAACCTTGACTTTAATTGCAGAACAACTTGGGATTCAGGAAATTCGCGAAATTGATGAAGTACAAAACCGTCGCCAAAATTCAAATGAATCGTATACCTTTCATGGACGCGATGTATATGCTTTTACCGGAGCACGTTTAGCTTCAAAAACGATTACATTTGAAGAAGTAGGACCTAAGCTGCCTAATGAAGTGGTGAAAATTGATTATCAGAAACCGGTTTTAGAAAATGGAGTTATTAAGGGCGGTATTCCGGTTTTGGATATTCAATATGGAAATGTATGGACAAATATCGATAAAAAGACCGCTGAAAAATTAGGCTTGAAAGCGGGAGATGTCGTGAGAGTTCAGGTTTTTAATGGTGCTGAAAAAGTATACGAAGGAAAACTAAAGTTAGTAAATACATTTGGTGAAGCAGTAATTGGTACAGCTGTTTGTTACTTCAACAGTCTTTTAAACTTCTCGATTGCAGTCAATCAGGGGAATTTTTCAGAAAAGTATAAAGTGTTTAGCGGAGCTCATTGGAGTATTTTGCTAAGCAGATAAAATAAAAAACCGCCCATCTAGGCGGTTTTTTGACTTTATGGATTTTGCTCTCGGACAATTTCAGAGGAAATACGGCTTTAAATAAAACTTGTATTTTCTTATCCGTTGCGCTTACTGTAAATTGAATGAAGCTCCTAAACTAAAAGTTGCCTGATTGTTTAAATGATCAAATACATCCTTGTTGTTTCCGTATTTTGCAATTGGAAATCCAATCTCTGTGAAAACACCAAATCCGTCCGTAAAGAAATAACGTCCGCCAACATGACCTCCAAAGTTGCGCAATCCTAAACTTAAACCAGGGTAAATATCCAATTGTTTAACCCCGATGACACTGCTTAGGTTAGCATTAATTCTGGCTTTAGCATCAAAACGGTCACTAAAGTCAGGTTTTAAATCAGTGTATGGAGTTGGATTGTTATGATAGAAACCATTAAAGTTGTCTACTCCTAATAAATAATTGGCTACAAAGCCAAAAGAGAAATTTTCTCCAAGACCAAAATCTACCGAACCCTGAATTCCAGAACCGCCATTTTGTATGTTAGCACCAACACTCACTTTAATATCTCCTTTTCCTTTAAAAGCCTCTTGTGCTTGTGTGAATCCAAATGATACTAAAAACAAAAGTGTAATTACCTTTTTCATAAATATAAATTTTAATTATTTTTTAAAGTGCAAAAATAGTATTTTTAGGAGTTAATTCCTACCTTTTTCAGAGAAATACAGTTCATTTAACGGTTCGCTCTGCCAGAAATCTTTAGTGTCGACGTTTAAAATAGTCAACGGGCCTTTAAAAGCGGCACCAGTATCAACGTTCCATATATTTGCTTTTTGTACAGGTGTTGTTTCGCCAATTCGGGTCACAGGAGTATGTCCGATATAGATTTCTTTATACAACGTAAAACGCTTAGGATAAAGTACATCACCGATTTTTAAAGTAGGATCTAACGAAAGAGCCGTTTCCCAAAGTGTTCTGTCCCAATAGAATAATTTTGGAAAATATTCATATTTGACGCCATTCAGATTGGTAAAACCTGCGTGAACAAATAATCGGTTTTGATCGTCAAGGTAATAGTCTTCCAATGATTCGAGGAAAGCGATATGTGTCTGTTTTTCTTCCGTACTCAGTTTTTCGTAAGCCAGAACAGTCGCTTCACCACCATGTTTGAACCATAAAGTTTCGTCAACGTCTTCTGTTTTGCTTTTAAACCAGGACAAAAGCAGTTCATCGTGATTTCCTCTGATGCAAATGCAATTTTGCTTACTTTTTAAGTCCATTAAATATTCAATTACTTGCGGAGATTGGCTCCATCCGTCAACATAATCGCCTAAAAAAATAAGAGTATCTTGTGTGGTAACTTTGGCTTTTTTCATCACTTGTTCAAGCGCGAGTAATCCGCCGTGTATGTCGCCTATAACAAATGTTCGCATTTTAATTCTTTAATGTAGAAATACAAAAATAACGAAAAGGATTCGTTTGAGACTATTAACTTGAGAATCTTTACAAAGGGTGTGATTTGAATTGTTATATGTGAAATGTGAGATGTGGAATGTAAAATGTGAAATTTGGAATTTGGAATTTGGAATTTGAGATTTGGAATGAATTTTAAGGGGTTATTTTTATGATTATTTTCGACGCATTTTGTGCCTTTCCTCTTTAAATTTGTAGTATGTCTGAAACGCCTACATATCGAAAAATCATTCATATTGATATGGATGCTTTTTATGCTTCAGTAGAGCAGATGGATAATCCCGCTTTGCGCGGAAAACCTGTTGCTGTTGGCGGATCGGAGAATAGAGGCGTAGTCTCGGCTGCGAGTTACGAAGCGCGAAAGTTTGGTGTACGAAGTGCCATAAGTGGTGTTCTGGCCAAAAAATATTGTCCGGAAATTATTTTCGTTCGTCCGCGATTTGAGCGTTACAAAGAGATCTCGAATAAAATTCATAAAATATTTCATGACTACACCGATCTGGTTGAACCTCTTTCGCTGGACGAAGCTTATCTTGATGTGACACAAAACAAGAAAGGCAACCCAAGCGCAAGTTTGCTTGCACAGGAAATTAGACTCCGAATTTTGAATGAAGTAGGGCTCACGGCCTCTGCGGGAATTTCGATTAATAAGTTTGTAGCGAAAATTGCATCGGATGTTAACAAACCAAATGGACAGAAAACCGTTAATCCGGACGAGGTTTTAAGCTTTTTGGAAGAACTGCCCATTCGGAAGTTTTATGGTGTTGGAAAAGTGACCACCGAAAAAATGTACCAATTGGGAATCTTTACAGGAGCAGATCTTAAGAGCAAAGAAGTAGCGTTTTTGGAGAAACATTTCGGAAAATCGGGGGCTTTTTATTACAATGTGGTTCGCGGAATTCATAATAGTGAAGTAAAAGCGTCTCGTGTAACTAAGTCAGTTGCGGCAGAGCACACCTTCGATGTCAACTTATCCTCTGAAATTTTTATGCTCGAACAGCTTGAAAAGATTGCAGCATCTTTAGAAAAACGATTAAAAAAGTATAACATCTCGGGTAAGACCGTGACGCTTAAAATCAAATACAGCGATTTTACGCAACAAACACGCAGTAAAACGCTGCCATACTTTATTTCCGATAAAAGTTTGATTTTAGAGACTGTAGAGGAGCTTCTGTATCAGGAACGAATGAAAGATTCGGTTCGATTGCTTGGCATTTCTCTGAACAATCTAAATACAGAAGAAAAAAAGGCAGTAGTAGTACAACTTAAATTTTCCTTCTAATTGCATTAAGGAATAATTAAATCATGTAATTTGTTCTTTTATGATGAATTTTCTTTCTACCTTTGAGAGTAACAGTACATTAACATTGAATCATTCACAATGAAAACGAATAAATTTGAAGAAGTTTCTCATCGTAATTCAGTCCCTATTATGGCTTGGGATTTTCATTGTGAACATTTAAAAGAATTAAAAGCGATTCTTACGGATGTAAAGAAAGTGAATAAAATTTCGACTCAGTTTATCTGGGACGCTAAAAATCTGGAAATTGAAGAACGGATAAAAAATGAAGTAGTTCTGGTTACCGATTTGGATTTGAAGATCGTTTTTGCTTCAAATGGAATCAGAAAAATGACAGGTTATAAGGAAGAAGAAGTTTTGGGTAAAACTCCGAAGATGTTTCAGGGACCGGCAACTTCAAAAGTAGTACTTAAAGAAATAAAAGAAGCCATTCAGCAACGAATTCCTTTTGAAAAAACAATTGAAAACTACAGAAAAGATGGCAGAACTTATAAATGTAAAATCAATGCACTTCCTGTTTTTAATTTAAAAGGACAGTTGTCGCATTTCATTGCTTTCGAAAGTGAAGAATTGGGCTAAGGTTCTAAGATTCTGAGGTACTAAGACGCAAAGGTTCAAAGGATAATACTTAGTAAAAACAAAACCGCCCTAAGGCGGTTTTTTATTGTTTAAGAAGACTTAGAATCTTAGTATCTCAGTACCTTAGAACCTTAGTCTACAGATTTTCAAAAAAATCATTTCCTTTATCATCCGTAATAATAAAAGCCGGGAAATCTTTAACGGTAATTTTACGAACCGCTTCCATTCCTAATTCTTCAAAATCTACGACTTCAACTTTTAGGATGTTGTCTTGTGCTAAAATAGCGGCAGGACCTCCAATAGAACCTAGATAGAATCCGCCATATTTTTTACAGGCATCTGTTACCTGTTTGGTACGGTTTCCTTTGGCCAGCATGATCATACTGCCTCCATGTTTTTGAAACTCGTCTACATAAACGTCCATACGTCCCGCAGTGGTCGGTCCAAAACTTCCTGAAGCCATTCCTTCGGGTGTTTTTGCAGGTCCGGCGTAATAAACAGGATGATTTTTAAAGTACTCCGGCATCGGTTTACCAGCTTCCAATAATTCCATGATTTTGGCATGTGCAATATCACGGGCTACAATTACAGTTCCGTTAAGTTTTAAACGGGTTTTAATTGGATATTGAGATAATTTGGCCAGAATATCGGCCATCGGCTGATCTAAATCAATTTCAACAGGCGCTTCTAAGTGCGGGGCTGTTTCCGGTAAAAATTGCTTTGGATTTACTTCCAATTGTTCCACGAAGATTCCGTCTTTGGTAATCTTCCCTTTAATATTTCTGTCGGCTGAACAAGAAACTCCCAATCCAACCGGACAAGAAGCTGCGTGACGAGGCAAACGAATTACACGAACGTCATGCGTGAAATATTTTCCACCAAACTGAGCACCAATAGCACTTTCCTGACAGATTTTCTGAACACGCTCTTCCCATTCTAAATCACGAAACGCCTGACCGGCCATATTTCCTGAAGTTGGCAGGTTGTCATAATAACCGGCAGAGGCTTTTTTTACAGCACTTAGATTTGCTTCCGCAGAAGTTCCTCCAATTACTAAAGCCAGGTGATACGGAGGACAAGCCGATGTTCCTAAATCTTTGATTTTCGTACGGATGAAAGCATCCATAGATTTATCATTTAATAAAGATTTTGTTTGTTGGTACAAGTAGGTTTTATTCGCAGAGCCGCCACCTTTTGCCATGAATAAAAACTCGTAAGAAGCTCCTTTTTTGGCGTAGATATCAATTTGCGCCGGAAGATTTGAGCCTGAATTTTTTTCTTCAAACATCGAAATCGGAACAATTTGAGAATAACGAAGGTTGCGCTTTTGATACGTATTGAAAATTCCTCTGCTTAACCATTCAGCATCATCAACACCTGTAAAAATGCTTTCCCCTTTTTTTGCCATTACAATAGCCGTTCCGGTATCCTGACAGCTTGGTAACTGACCTTCGGCAGCAACAGATGCATTTTGCAATAAATTATAAGCTACAAAACGATCGTTATCTGTAGCTTCTGGATCGTCAAGAATATTTCTTAATTTTTGTAAATGCGTTGTTCTAAGCATGAACGAAACATCCGTAAGGGCTTCTTCAGCCAATAATTCTAATCCTTTTGGGTCAACAGTTAAAACTTCACGTTGTCCAAATTGCTCTACTTTTACAAAATCGGAAGTGATTTTGCGGTATTGCGTATCATCCTTCAAAATAGGATAAGGGTCCTGGTATATAAAATCAATCATTGTTTTGTTTTTTACAAAGTTAGAAATTATTTACCTAAGAAAGAATTTGAATAAGGTCCGTTTTTGATCCTTTATTTTTGACTGTGGAATTCATCAAAACTCATTTTTTTCTCAAAATAGGTTTGGTTTTCCTTGGTAAGCAGCTGCTTTTGCCACTGATTTCCAATCAAGCGAAAAATCGTTGAATCGGAGTATTTAACAGTTCCCATATTCTCGTCATTGTCATCGGGTTCAAAGAAAACTGTTTTGCAGTAAAAGGAATCCGGATCCGTTTTTGCAGAAGGATTTCCGAATTCAACCCAGCCGCCCCAGCCACTATCGGACATGCTTGACCATTCGTGAACCAATTGTATGTTTTTATTTTTCAGATAATATAAATAGTTGTTCTGACTATAACCGCAAGCAGGATATCCAAAACTAAGATGAACAAACGGAGAGTTTTTAGTTGCGGCTGAAGTCAGTCCAAGAGAAGCTCCCCATTCTGAACCTTTTTCGATCCCTTTAATCGAGATTTTTGAAGAAACAGTTTTGGTTTTATTTTGATAAAAATCAAGTTGGTAATTTCCGGTTATGATACTGTCTTTATCTGCCTTTTGGCTGATAAGATGCGCAAGAATATAGCTGTTTGCTGAGATTTCTTCCTCATCGCTGATTGTTATGGTATCCGTTTTTAAGAATTTTTCTTTAGCGGGAATTGCATTTTCAACTTTGTTTTCAGAATGGACACCTACTATCTGCGATTCGGATTTTGGTTTTTGACAGGCTATTAAAAGCGATAAAAGAAAAAGGTATTGTGGCTTCATGGTTTGTTATTTTTTAGGCTTTGATTAAATGGCTCTTATTTTAATATGGTTTTTTTATTGATCAACGGATTAAAATCCGTTGCTACAAAATAGGTCATTCCTACGGAATTTTTAATCTTTAAGAAAGTGCCTTCGGCTCGACCAATATTGTAGGGCCGGATTTTAATCCGGTTTAAAAATATTCGACAATGGGGTTTAAAGATCCATCGGATCGGTTTATATTTTTAGGTTTTGCGAAAGATCGCATTTAATATGTTTCGTTCCTATGGAACTTTTTGAATTATGGTTTTTTCATTGATCAACGGATTAAAATCCGTTGCTACAAAATAGGTCATTCCTACGGAATTTGTAATTTTTAAGAAAGTGCCTTCGGCTCGACCAATATTGTAGGGCCGGATTTTAATCCGGTTTAAAAATATTCGATAAGGGGATTTAAAGATCCATCAGATCGGTTTATATTTTTAGGTTTTGTAAAGTATAGCATTTTAATATGTTTCGTTCCTATGGAACTTTTTGAATTATGGTTGTTTCATTGATCAACGGATTAAAATCCGTTGCTACAAAATAGGTCATTCCTACGGAATTTGTAATCTTTAAGAAAGAGCCTTGGGCTCGACCAATATTGTAGGGCCGGATTTTAATCCGGTTTAAAAAATATTCGACAACGAGGTTTAAAGATCCATCGGATCGGTTCATATTTTTAGGTTTTGCAAAAGATCGCATTTAATATGTTTCGTTCCTATGGAACTTTTTGAATTATGGTCGTTTTATCGATCAACGGATTGAAATCCGTTGCTACAAAATACCCCATTCCTACGGAATTTTACAATCTTTGATCACGAGACTTCGGATCGGTTCATATAAGATCATTAAATAGATATTTTTCATCATAAGAAACCTGAAATCTCTCTAAAAATGTAAAATACTCTTCTTTGAAAGATTGCTTTTTGTGGTGTTCTTCCTGATTTTGAATATATTTATATACCGCATCAACATGTGATTGGCTGTAGGAGAAAACACCGTAACCTTCCTGCCATTCGAATCTGGATTTTGTCAGTTTATGGTCATTGATATATTTTGATGATTTCGCTTTTATGGTTTTCATTAGTTCAGAAATTGAAACATTTGGTTTTAAACCCAGAAAGCAATGAACGTGATTTTCGGTACCATTTACAATTATGGTTTTGCATCCTGTTTCGTTTATCAGATGACCAAGAATACTTAATAATTTCGATTTCCATTCGCTATTAATAAGTGCTTCTCTGTATTTGACAGCAAAAACGGCCTGTATATAAACTTGATGATAGGTGTTTGCCATTTTGCGTATTTTGTATTATAGAAGCAATAATACAAAATATTTCTATGCGTAATTAATAAAAAAATAAGAAAAATACTATTTTTTATTAAGCTTTAAAAAAACCAGCTGGCTACAAAAATGGCGGCGATTACACATATAAAATCAACCAATAACATGGTGGTAAGTGCATATCGGGTGTTTTTAATGTTTACCGATCCAAAGTAAACCGCAATCACATAAAAAGTAGTTTCGGCACTACATTGGAAAATACTGCTTAAACGCCCGGTAAGCGAATCTGCTCCGAAAGTACTCATAGAATCCAGTAAGAATCCTCTGGAACCTCCTGAGCTAAAAGGTCTAAGTAATGCAACCGGTAACGCATTTATGATTTCGGAACTTACGCCGATACTGCTAAAGATAAATCCGATTCCGTTACTGATAATCTCAAACAGTCCGCTATTTCTAAAAAGGGAAATGGCAACCAGCATTCCCAAAACGTAAGGAAAGATTTTAACTCCGGTTTTTAAACCATTGTTTGCACCATCAACAAAAGTATCGAACATTGTAGTGTCTTGTGCTACAAATTTCTTCTCATGAATGAAGGAAAAAATGAGAGTAATTCCAATGATCCCAACCAACATCAATCCTGAAAGATTAGAAGTAAAATAGTTTTTTCCAATTAAATCCAAGTGATTAACGTAGAACAATAATCCTATGATCGCAGCAATAATGGCCATTAAAGCAAGTACTAATGAAGCACTTTTGAAATTTATTTTTTGTCTGACTCCCACAATCAGGAATGCTGCGACAGTTCCAATTAATGAAGTAATGATACATGGAAGCATAACATCCGCCGGATTGGCTGCATTTGCTGCGGCGCGATATCCAATAATTGAAGTTGGAATCAGGGTCAGACCCGATGCATGCAGACACATAAACATGATTTGGGCATCACTTGCTTTGTCTTTTTCGACATTTAATTCCTGTAAACTCTCCATCGCTTTTAGTCCAAATGGTGTGGCAGCAGAATCTAAACCAAGGAAGTTTGCTGCAAAATTTAAGGTCATATACGATATCGAAGGATGATTTTTGGGTACCGTAGGGAACACTTTGGTAAACATCGGACTTAAGAATCTGGCCAGTTTTTCGGAAGCTCCGGAAACGATTAAAAGTTCCATTAATCCGCAGAAAAAGGCTAAGTAGGCAATTAATGGAATAATAATGTCGATCAAAGTACTTTTACAGGTAGGCAGTAAACCGTCTGATTTTTGTACACCGCTATAAATTTTTACCGTTTTGTTTTTGTAAACATAAGTAGTATCAGGATTTGTTAAGTCCCTGTTTACAATCATGGTTTTATCTTCTTTTAAATCGATGCTGTCTCTCACAAAAGCAGGAATCTGCTCCAGATATTTTTCAGAAACCAGAATTGGGTCATCTTTTTGTCCGTTCAAAATAAAATCGAGTGTATAACTGTTGCCGGTAAACAAACTCACTACCACAAATAAAATTGAAGACACAAAAATAGCTAACCAAAATCTGCTCAATACCATAATTATATTTTTTTGTAAATGTAATTATTTAACCCTAAAACGCGCAAGGATTTTAAACAGGAAACAGGAAGTATTTCATTGAAAGTAATTCGGTTTTGTGAAAATTCAAATTATTCGATTTGAATTTTGGTTTCTAAATAGTTTTCAAAAGGCTTAATGCCTTCAAAAAGAATTGCCTTTTTATGATTTTCAGTCTCGTTAAAAAATTGGGTTTCTATTTTGGCGTGATCTTTTTTGATGGTCCGTTTCCAGGTTCCGATGACTTTGCTGTTCTCCAGGATTATGGGTTTGAAAATGCCATTGTTGGTAAAAGCCTTTGGTTGATGCTCGGGTAAGATGGAGGCTTCACGGGATTTATAGGAAATTAAGATTTCATCAAAAGCCGGAAGAAAATGGATGCTTTCGCGGAAATTATCCTCAGTTGAAATATCATTTTTGAACCAATACTTCTGATCCTCAATGGTAATAGTATTTAATTGCAATTCGATTGCATTAATGATGTTTTTGCAGCTGGTAGGAGAGAAGCCTGACCACCATGAAAAGTCAAGAAGGGTAGCAGGGCCATGGCTTTCAAAGTATCGAAGGGCTAGTTTTGTCAAACCTTCCTCTTGGGTTAGTCTGCCTTGTGGTTTCGGAACCCTTTCTTCAAGTAAAGCATACGTCATTTGTTTTCCGTTCATTTTTCCGTTACAAACCAAACCATCAAGTTCAGCATACATCATAATGGCACCGCTTAAATGATCAGGGCCAGGAGTTTTAGTAATGCTAAGTTCCTGCATGATTTCTTCACGGGTGAGATGATTGTTTCCTGCAAGTATTTTTTGGATAGCGGCATTCGTTTGATGTAGTTTCTTAGTATCATAACCATATTTTTTTACGTAAGAGGTTACAATGCGTTTGACTTGCGGCCCTGAAAGATCCAACATCCAGTAAATATCATCGGCAGAAACAAAATGCCAGGTAGGCCGTAAAATATGAGTTCGGATAATTTGTGCCGAATTGATAGCTTCTTCAATCGCTTTTTCTGAAGCATCGCAACGGGAGCCAACTGCCCATTTTGCCATTGCATAGTCCTGAGCCTGCATTGCCCCTAAATGCTGCACAATTTCTTGTGGTGCATTGTCAGTCGTTTTATGAAGTTTTTGAGAGATGAGCCTGAGCTGAGCTATTTTTGAATCCATCGTTTAAAGCGGTATTACACATGAATAATTTCATCGTCAATTAATAAATCTTCACGACGCAGGCGAAGAAAAATCTGAGCTACAGCTATGGTGTCTTTCTCACAATAGGTTACAATTCGGTCAATGTCTTTTTCGACATAAAAGACATGTGCAACCTGACTGCCGTCGATATCACCTTTTGGAGAGGGAACTCCCAGGATCTTGGTTAATAGTTTTAAGGAGGTAAAGTGCTTGTAATCGCCAAACTTCCATAATTCTAAAGTATCTAAATGTGGTATTTCCCAAGGTTTTTTTCCAAATAAATTAAGCTTGTCCGGAATTGCAATCTGGTTGATGATCATACGTCGTGCAATAAACGGAATATCAAATTCTTTGGCATTGTGTCCGCACAGCAGGTGCTGCGGTTTATTGAAATGATTGTTGATCAGATTATTGAAGTCGCGCAGGATTTTCTTTTCATCTCCAAAAAAAGAGGTTACTCTAAAATTTCTGATATCACCTTTAATGGTAAAATAGCCAACCGAAATACAGACAATCTTACCGAATTCTGCCCAGATTCCGGCACGTTCATAAAATTCTTCGGGAGTAAAATCGTCTTTACGCTGGTATTGTGTCTTCTGATCCCAAAGAGACCTCATTTCTTCGTCAAGCGAATTGAAATTCTCCTCTTCCGGTACCGTTTCAATATCAAGGAAAAGAATGTTGTTAAGGTTAATTTTTTCAATCATTATGGTGACGTCTTATATTTTTTGGCATTTAGATTTATAAATGTACGCAAATGATTCTAAAAATAAGAAATAGCTTATATTTTTAAGATTTTGATACTTTTTTGTCTTCCGCTTTCGTAAAGGTATGACTTGTTCAAAAGCTAAAACAAACTCTGCTGCGTACTAGGATTCTCATGTTCCAACAGCCATTTCTTACGGGAAAGACCACCGGCGTAACCCGTTAAAGAACCATTGGTACCAATAACACGGTGACAGGGAACCACAATCCACAGTGGGTTTTTACCATTTGCCGACGCAACAGCCCGAATAGCTTTTAGATCTCCCAGTTTCTTGGTCTGATCCATGTAGCTGATGGTTTTTCCGTACGGAATTTCCAACAAGGATTTCCAAACTTTTTGCTGGAAGTCCGTTCCTTTTGGGTTTAGTTTTAAATCGAAGTCGGTTCTTTTACCATCAAAATACTCTTGAAGCTGTGAAACGGCCTTTTCCAAAACTTTAGGAATGGTTTGTGAAACGTCATTATCGCCAACATCAGAAACAGAGACAATAGCAATGCCGTTTTCATCTCCAACGATTTTGGTAATTCCTAATGGTGAATTGACATAAACTGTTTCCATAGTTTTAAACGTAAAGTTTTAGCGCAAAGGCGCAAAGGTTTATCGCAAAGTTCGCAAAGTTTTTTTTAAATGATATAAGTTATGGCGGTAATTTAAGTTTGGGGTGTTTTACCAGCCTCCTCCGCCACCGCCACCGCCGCCGCCTCCGGAACTTCCGCCGCCAGAACTTCCACTGCTTGATGACGAGGAGGTATAAGTTTTGTTAAAATGAACCAATGTTCGGTAAGAAAAACCCGGAGATCCGTCGCTGGCTGTTATCCATTTACTGGTATAATTTAAATTTTTTAATGCAGCTGCAAATTTTAGGTTCCACTCTTTATCAATGTCTAAAGCAAAAGCATAAGGCAGGTTTTCTTCATAAATACGAACAGTATCGGTATTTTGTTCTACAGGATATTTTAGTAAATGTTGCTTGAACTTCTTGGTTTGAAATTTAGTTTTAATTCCCAATTTGGTATAAGCGTTAATTAAATTAAAATAAATGGTAAATCCGGAAATGATAATCAATAATACCAGTGCATTTAATGCCGAATAACTTTTATCCGCAGTATTTGCAATAAGAAGTGTATAAGTTACAAGCAAAGGAAAAATCAATACAAACAAACACGGCAACGCAATTGCAAATTCACCTCTTATAAATGATTTGACAATAACTTTGATTAATAATACGGTAAGTACTAAAAAGACAAAACCAAATATTGCTTCCCAAAAGATTGTTCCTTTTGCAATGTAACAATAGCCCAATAGAGCTACAATTGTTAAAGCAAAACCAAGTAGAATTTGTTTTACATTGTTGCGAAAATAATCATCGGTATTGTGTTGATTTTCAATAGATTTTTGAAGTTCTGATTCAGCGTCCTTAAAGATTTTGTAGGTTTTAGAATCGATTGCAAAATTATCATTTTCTTTAAATAAGGATTTTAAGACAGCATTTTCTTCTGGGGCTAGATGGTCTGGTTTTGATCCTTTTTTCAGAAAGTATTTAAATTCGTCTGCCCAATTTTGTTTTCCGTTATCAGTAATTTCGATTGCTCCTTTAACGGAGAGACTAATAATCGAAACCAAAAGTGTTTTGTTATTAATATATCGTTCTTTTAAATATCTTAAAGAAGAGGGGGAATATCGTTCCCTTATATCTTCAAGTTGATTGCTTTCATTTGTGGGTAAAGGATCTTTGCCGTATTTTTTCCAGGAATAAAAGTAGAATACAAAACAAATACAAAGCGCGAATAATGCTATAGCCAGTTTTTCAACAGATAAAAACTCTTCCATTTTAAAGTGTGCTAAGAAAAATGGTTGATCTACAATTCCTTTCGGAAATCCCACTGCAACAGTAAAACCTTCCTCGGATTTTAAATTTTTAGAAGTAAAATAAACCGAATTGCCGATGATTTTGGCATTGCAATCGTTTGCTTTAGAGCCTAAAATTCCAGTATAGCAATGTGTTTGAAGTGCCGTTGCTCCTTTTGGCAGAATTACTCTTGCGCTAACATTATCGATGTCGAAAACCCAGTAGTTACCAGTGACATTCCAATAAACTTCATCAAAATCAGAATAGGAATGAATTTGAGCTTCAACTTCATAAATCAATTTATAAGTGTAAACCCCCTTTGGAAGAAAAGAATCTTTATCACCAATGTAAATTGTAAAATTTTGCAGATCAGATTTAGTGTGATACGGTTCGATTCTTCCATTTTTGATCACCTTTAAAATCGTATAAAAATTGTTGAAAGGAACTTTTGATGAACTATTTGTCAACGGCAATTCTCTAAAAATACCATGATCTATTTGTAAACCTGCGCTATAAACCCTAATTGTTTCAGTTATAATGATATTCCCGTTTTCTTTAATTAGGATATCGGCATGAAATTGTTGTATTTTTTCGGTTTGTTCTTCCTGATAGACAGCTGTAGAATCCGTTTGACTAAAACATGGAGATAATGAAAATAATAAAATACTGAAAGTGAATACAAACCTAAAATATGTTACCATGAAAGAAGTTCTTTTGCGGAGTGAAAATAAGAATTGTGTTTTTAAATAAGGTAATTTATGTGAGGCAATAAACGTCCATTTCAAATTGATAATTCAAAACAGATTCCATTTTTTTACTTGAAATAATCTTTTGAATGTTTGAGTTTTCAGTTCTAAATTTCGGAGGATTCAGATTGTGTTCTTTTGCTTTTTGAGTGTAGTATTCTTCTCTTGTTGGATGAAAAGGTGCTACGGCATTAAAGACCTCGTTCCATTTAGCCTGATTTAGGATTGCTTCGATAATGGCGATACAATCGTTTTGATGGATCAGATTTATCGGTGCATCAGGGTTTTCAAGGTTTTCTTTTCCGGCCAGAAATTTTACCGGATGACGATCTTCTCCGATTAGACCGCCAAAACGCAATATGGTGGCTGCAAAGTTTTGATTCTTTTGAAGCAAAGCTTCCGCTAAAAGCAATTGTTTACCACTTTCGGTTTCCGGATTTGGGAGTGTATCTTCTGTGATCGTCGTGTTCTCATTCCCATAAACTGCGGTTGAACTTACAAAAAGAACTTTTTTTACCGTTGATTTTTCTATAAACGGAATCAGATTCTTCATTTTTCGAACAAATATCCTCTCAGACGGAGTCGGAAGACTGGCGCTTTTTTCTCGTAATTTAGGCGGTATATCAATAATCAGAATCTCACTTTCCGCCAGGAAGTTAGTGATGCTGTTTGAAACATATTCGCTTTCAAGCGCAACCAGAAAGGGATTTATGCCTGATGCTTTTAAAATAGTAAGTTTACTTTCAGAAGTTGTCGATCCGTTTACCGAATGTCCTTCTTTAATTAGCTTTTTCGCCAGAGGCCATCCCAGCCAGCCACATCCTAAAATACTGATTTGTGTCATTTTTCGTTTAAAGTTGCAAAGATAAAGCCTTTCGTAGCGGGAAAGAATTAAAACCAGTATTTACCTGATTTTTTTACCTCTTTGCGGGATTAAAATATTAGAGATCCAAAGTAAATCGCACTTTGTCTTTTCCTTTTGCGCCCATTCGGTGATAGAATTTGACGGCTCTTTCGTTAAATTGCGGGGTTTGCCATTGCATATTGACGCAATTGTTTTCTTTTCCAATTTGTTTTAGCTTTTCAATCAGTATTTCGCCAATACCAAAACTTCTGGCCTCTTCTTCGAGAAACAAACAGTCCATATAAAGAAAATTTGCGGCATTCCAGGTGGAGAAGTCAAAAGTAAAGGAAGCATAACCTACAATCGTATCTTTTGTTGCAACCACCAGGCAATGTACTTTTGGACGATCGCCAAACAAGGCTTCTTTTAACTTATTTTCTTTTCCTTCCGAAGAAAACTGAACTTTTTCATACTCCGCATGTTTTTGGCATAAAACCACTAGTTTTGGTAAGTCTGAAGGTTCACAGTTTCTTATTGAATATTCCATTGAAGATTGATTTCGTTTTGTAAAAAAGTGATGAAGCGATAAAAGTAGTCCGGATATTCCTGATTTTCCCGAATCGCAATAAAGTGTTTTCTTTTTAAACCGTTTTTTCCAATTTGTATAGCTTTTATCGGATTGTTTTTCAAATGAGGTAACAAGGCCCATTTTGCCATTGATATTACACCCATATCGGCCTTGACCATTTCGAGCGATGCTTCTGTAAGCGGCAGGGCAGTTATTTTTCTGGGGGTTACCTTGGCGGGGGCCAGTACAAACTGATGTATGGTAACCGTTTCCATCGGAAAGGAGTGAATGAGTAAATGTTCGTCGATAAAATCTTTGGCTACCACATATTTTTTAGTTGCCCAGGCGTGGTTTTCAGAGACTGCCATAACCATTTCATCCTGAAAAAGCTCAATATATCTAATGTTGTTGTCTTTGATCTGATCGCTTATTACGGCAATATCGATGGTGTTTTCCAGTAATTTTTGTATCGGAATATGGGTTGCTTCGGTTACAATTTTAAGTTCGACGTTTGGATATAAAAAATGAAATTGTTTTAAAACCGATGGCAGCCAATGATAACTTGAAAAACATTCGGTGCTAATTCTGATTTCACCGTATTCTCCATAAACCATTTGTTTGATTTGCAATTCGGTTTGCAAAAGTTTGTCCAAAATTTCATTGGCAAGTTCGTAGATCTTTTCGCCGGCTTTGGTTAGAACCAGTTTTTTATTGGTGCGCAGAAAAATGGCGGTTCCCAATTGATACTCGGCTTCTTTAAGCTGATGGCTCAAAGCCGATTGTGTCAGATGCAACTTGTCAATTGCCTTAGTGATGCTTCCTTCTTCAACAATTGCTTTTATTAATCGTAAATGACGTATTTCCATTTTTTTGGGAATTAGAAGTACAAAGGAACAAAATTTTAGGATGGCTTTTCTATGAAAAAAAGTAATCAACTGAATGAATTCTTTTCGTTTTTATGGGAGGAGCCATTACATTACATTTGAAAAACTAAAATAGTAAAACTGTAAAAAAATGGAAGCACAAATTAAACATTACGAGAATAAGCTGGCGTTCGAAATAGATCCGTCTGATTTATTTGATGCCCTGAACAATGGAGAGAAAGTAATCGCTATTGATGCGCGCAAAGCTTTTGGCTTTGAAGCAGAACACATTCCCACAGCAATCAATATTCCGCATCGTGAAATGACGCTGGAGCGTACCCAACATTTAGACAAAGAAGTTTTGTATGTAACTTATTGTGATGGAATTGGCTGCAATGCTTCGACAAAGGGCGCCTTGAATATGACAAAACTCGGCTTTAAGGTGAAAGAGTTAATAGGAGGGATCGAGTGGTGGAAGTTGGACGGTTATGCCACTGAGGGAACAAAAGGGGGACAGACAGGTTTGAGAATGGAATGCGCCTGTTGAAATAATAAAGGGCAAACTTTATATAAAGTTTGCCCTTTATTATTTTAAAATTCATTTTACGATTCGATTAAAGCTTTTAAAGCTTGTAAAATTGGGTTTTCTTCATCCTGAGGTTTTTCCTGAACTGCTCCGGGGCGATTGTCTTCCTGAACAATTTCGAGTTTTGTTTTCTGATTTTCTTCTGTTAAGACATAACTCACTACGAAGTAATTCTCGGGTTTGTCCTCTAATTCCGGTCTGGGGAAGAATAAGGAATATTTGATTTTCTGATTGGGGATAATCTCCAAAACAGTCCCCCATTGCTCAAAAACCTGACCTTCCCATTCGTTCCTAAATCTGATTTCATTACCAATTTTCCAGTCTGTGATTAAGTCACTGCCGTATTGCCATTGTTTGACCCACTCCGGTTGAGTGAGTGCATTCCAGACTTTTTCTGAGGGAGCATTTAAAAGAACTGTAGAGATATTGGTTGCCATAATAAGTGTTTTTTATTGTGGTTTTACAATTGGCTTTGCAATAGGTTTTAAGCTGTCTTTTTTTAGGATAGTACTGTCTTTCGCTATTGCTGCAGGTGCAGGAACAGTTGCGGGTGCTGTGTAGCGTTTTATTTTTTGCTGAAGGAGTACTGCGTCATTCAATACAAAAGGTGTTGGCATCATCCAATCGCTTCTTGGTTTTACTTTAAGCAGCGGATTGGTCATCAAATCAAAAGAACTTTCAATTAAATCCATATCCAGAACGGTCAATTTGTTGGTGTAGAATTCCATGATAAGAGGTTCATTGCCTACCACATAGTAACATAAGATTTTCATGCCATCGCGTTCCAGACGATTTCCTTTTTGTCCTGAAGCTGCAACTCCATTAGCTTTGAAATTGAAAAAAGTCATTTTTGGATTGGCATAAATATCATAACGATTTACCTTTCTGTTTGGGGTGATTTTTATTTTTAAATACCTGTTATTGCCAACCACACTGTCTTTTAAAAATGCAATAGTTGGTTTCGGTATGTCGACTACAGGAGCAATCGCACTATACGTAAAGCCCGAATTGTATTTGCTGGCTATTGGTAATGTATTTAAACCAATAGCGCTCTGGTTTTTTTGACCTAAATAAGTTTTGGTCCAATCGTCAAGGTTAACATCGTAAGTTGCCCAAAGAGCAGAGTTGGTATTGGCATTGTAAACGTACAGTAAACTGTTTGATTTTGCTTTTCCTGGTTCGTAATCGGAGTGGTATCCTGCATAGATAAAAAAGCCAATTGAAACAGCAAAGAAAAAGATCGTCCAGATCCCTTTTTTAGCAAACGTACCAAATATCGGTAATACCAATGTAAAAAGTAATACGGTTAGAATAGCACTTACAAAGAGGATTTTTAATCCTAAACCAACCGGAAACATTACAATAAATGGAGCGATGATAACGAATGCCGGAATGCTAAAAAGGAGGTTGAGTCCGAGGCTATAATGTTGAGTAAGAACAAAAATTCCGAACAGGAGTATGCCGAAGTATACCGGTATGATCAGAAAACCTGCACCAGTCAGACTATTAGCTACAAATGCATTCATGATGATCCAGAGTAGCAACGGTGCTACAAAATGATTCATGGTAATTTTAGCTTCTGAAAAATGATGGTAGAAGGCAAATGAAATGGCGATACTGAGTGTTACAAATGCACCGATATAAGCATGACCGTTGTATGTGAATCCATTCAATAAGTCAGAATATTGCGGATAAATCTGTAATACAATTTTCCATCCTAAAAAGGTTACCAGACCCGCTATGATTAGAGATCCTAATAAAGGAACAAATCCTTTGAATATTTCTCTGAAAGTGATAACACGTTTAACCTTTCCTATAAAGATGAAAACAATCAACAATCCTAAAGCAATAATTGTCATTGGCCATACCCATGAAAAAGGATAGTTAATGAAGGAGAACGGAGCAGTAAAGTACACATCATCCTCTGTTGAAGTTGTAGTATTTAAATCTACATTGGAAAAATATTTTAATAAGGGCATTAAGTAAGTTCCCTGATGAGCCAAAGTTGTTTTGTTCAGGTGCTGAACATCATCTTGTTGTGTGTGATAATTGTAGTGACCGTCTATAAAAGCAAAGTTGAATCCCTGAATGTTTCCTTGCTCTCTGAAAACCGTTAAGTCGGTATCATTTGGAAGCATTTTGTAGATGCTGTACATAAGTGAATTGGAAACAGGATAAGTAGTTTTTGCATTAGAAAATTCTTTTACCAATGCTTTGTTTCCTTTATTGGTTTCCATTAACATATAACTTGGACCTGAGGATCCTCTTGCCTCAAAATTAAGAACCAAACCTACATCTTTTGCCCACGGATGGCTGTTTACAAAAAGAGCCGCACCATTTAACCCCAGTTCTTCAGCATCTGAAAAAAGAATGATAATGTCATTTTTATGCGGTTGTTTTGCATACAAAAAAGCACGAATTCCTTCGAGAATAGTTGCAACACCTGAAGCGTCATCACTTGCCCCTTTTGAAAAAGAATGCGGAGCACTGTCGTAATGGGAAAGAAGTAAAAGTGCCTTTGTATTGTTGGTACCCTTTATGCGGGCAAGAATGTTTTTTGATTTTACAAGAAGTCCTCTATCATTTAAAGTAAAGCCTTCCTGAACACTGGTTTCCAAACCAATTTGGTTCAGTTCAAGTTTAAGATAATTGGCTACGAGTTCATGATTGAGAGAACCTACATAGTGCGGTTTCTGCGCAATAATTCTGACTTGATTTAAAGCTCTGTCCGTAGAAAACTCAGCAAGAGCCTCATCTCCTTTAGAGATTACCTGCGGCATCATTGTGGCGTATATAATACCAAGAATGGCAAGAATGCAAACTATGGCTAGAATTGAGGTTTGGTTTTTTTTCATGGTAGATAGGTACTATAATTCTTTTTTAACAAGCATAAAATAATCATTATCCAAAGAGCGATATCCCTGGTCGTACAGAAAATAGTAGGTGTTTCCTGTTTTGGTCTGCAAGATATTGGTAAAGAAATCGAAATCAAAACCTTTGTTTGTCATTTTATCCCTTGTTGCTTTAGATTTCCCGTTAGGGTTTAGTTCGCTCAAAATTCGGTAATTTTTTCGTAATTTATTGTTTACATTACGCATGAAATTCGTACTGTCTTTGTTTATTTTATTATTGTAAGCATTTCGACAGCTGTCTGAGCAGAATTTCTTGTCTTCCCTGCCTACAATTTTTTCGGAGCATTCGAGGCATGTTTTCATGAATCTATCTTTTTAATTTCGTACAAATCGGTTCTTCGATCTTTTAACGTGCGTACACTTCCATGTTCGTGAAGTTGTTTCAGCAGGTTGAGATCAACATCAACTATTAGAGTCATTTCTGTATTTGGTGTTGCTTCGGCTTTTATTCCATTACTCGGAAAAGCAAAATCAGAAGGGGTAAAAACAGAGGCCTGAGCATATTGAATGTCCATATTGTTTACTTTCGGGAGGTTGCCCACACAGCCGGCAATAGCGACATAACATTCATTTTCGATGGCACGTGCCTGCGAGCAGTGTTTCACTCTGGTGTAGGCGTTTTGAGTATCGGTTAAAAAAGGCACGAACAAAATGTTCATTCCCTCGTTGGCCATAATTCTTGAAAGCTCCGGAAATTCAACATCATAGCAGATCAGAATGCCGATTTTTCCGCAATCAGTATCAAAAGTTTTAAACTGAGAGCCGCCTTTCATTCCCCAATGCTGTACTTCATTGGGAGTTACATGGATTTTAGTATAGATCTCCGAAGTTCCGTCTCTTTTGCAAAGAAAACCAACATTGTAAAGGTTTCCATTGTCCAGATAAGGCATGCTTCCGGTAATGATATTGATATTGTATGAAATAGCAAATTCCTGAAAACGCTTTCGGATAGGGTCTGAATATCGGGCCAGTTCCCGAATGGCTTCGGCTTCAGATAAATGATTGTAATCGGCCATTAAAGGAGCTATAAAAAGCTCGGGAAACAAAGCAAAATCACTTCCGTAACCCGAAACGACATCAATAAAAAATTCGGCCTGCTCGAAAAATTCTTCAATATTGTTCAGCGGACGCATTTGCCATTGAATCAGTCCCAAACGGATGACACTTTTTTCGAGGTTAATTAGTTTTGGACTTTCATCGTAATACACATTGTTCCATTCTAAAAGTACCGCAAACTCTTTCGACTCTTCGTCACCTTCAAGGTAGTTTTTAATAATTCGCAATACATGGAAGTCATTACTTAACTGAAACGAAAGTACCGGATCGTGCAGTTCTTTATGTTTTACCTTGTCGATATAGTTTTTTGGAGTAAGCTTTTTAGAATGCTGGGCATAGTTTGGAATTCTGCCGGCAAAAACGATGGCTTTCAGATTTAACTGTTCGCAAAGCTCTTTTCGGGCATCGTATAAACGCCGGCCGAGACGTAAACCGCGATAGTTAGGGTGAATAAAAACATCGATTCCATAGAGGATCTCTGCATTTTTATTATGGGTAGAAAAAGTATGGTTTCCTGTTGCTTGTTTGTAATTGTGTCTTTTGTCGATTAGCTTTTCATCGACAATTAAGGATAAGGCCGATCCAACGACTTTTCCATCTGCCAGTATGACGAGCTGCCCTTCAGGAAAAATAGAAAGTAGTCTTTTAATATCGTCCTCTTTCCAGTACGAATCTGCCATCTCGGGATAGGATTCTACCATAGAATCTTTTAGCTGCTTGTAGTCGTCAAATTCCAAATTACGCAATTCAACTTTATTGATTTTTGTCTGCATATCGTAAGATTTATCTCAAATATACGAAATAAATTCCATTTACAAACGGTTACAAATAGTTACAACCGAAAGTAAATAGTTGTCTACCGGATAATTGCTGGCGTTCGTCGGATCTTTGTCCTGTTGAATTTGATGAACGAATTCATTTTATACTAACATTTAAATATTATACGCCATGAATGCAATGAAAAACAGAGTACAGTTAATTGGGAACGTAGGAAACGATCCGGAAATTAAAACATTAGAAAACGGTAGAAAATTAGCGTATTTGAATATCGCTACCAATGAAAAGTATACTAATGACAAAGGAGAAAAAATCGAACAAACCGAATGGCATCGTGTTACAGCCTGGGGCAAAACAGCCGAAATAATCGAAAAGTTTGTAGTGAAAGGTAAAGAAATTGCTGTTGAAGGCAAACTGACTCACCGAAGCTACGATGACAAAAATGGTGAAAAAAGATATGTAACGGAAGTAGTCGTAAATGAAATTTTATTATTGAAGTAAATATAGTACTATTTGATACTCAACCCTACAGGTTTTCAAAACCTGTAGGGTTGAGTATTTTTAGTAAGTAAGGGTTTTAGAGGATAGAAACTCCGTTAATATCTGTCGTTAATATTTCACTCATATAATCAAAAAAGGGTCTCATATTTTTAAAAGTAGTGAGAGCCTGTTCCAGAAAAAGAGGACTCAGAACTTCCTCATCCGTAAAACGTTTGATAAGCAGAAACGATTTGAATCGGAGCAAATCTATCGCTTCATGGTTTATGTCGTAGCCCTTGGGAGCCGTTTTAAGTTGTTCTCCCTGCAAAGTCCCAAAAGTGCTAATAAAAGATTCTGACTGGAGTATTTTCTGCATGGCTTGAGAGTCGTGACCAAATTCGGCTCGGATGCGTTTGAGATCTGCTGCATTTGGTCCCCAAAAACCGCCGGCCAGAAAACTATTTCCTTTTTCGAGATGAAAATAGTAACCGCCGCGTCTTTCTTTTGTTGCTCTGGTATAACTGCCTCCCCAAAAGGTTTTAAAAGGAGTTTTGTCTTTAGAAAAGCGAATGTCACGATAGATTCTGTAAACGCTTTTTTTGCCGGAAGCTGTTTCCAGTACATCTGTTTTAGAGAGTTCCTGAAGCAAAGCACCTGCAAAGGTTTCAATATGATTTAGCTCGATTAGATATTCGGGCTTATGTATCTCAAACCAGGGCTTGTTATTGTTTTCTTTAAGCAGAGATAAAAAATCAAGACTGGATTTGGGTATAGTAATGTCGTTTTTCATAGATGAACTGAATGAATCGTAAAAAATTTGGGATTAATTTTAACCGTAAGGAATGCAATGGAGAAAAGCAAAGTTACGCAAAGATTTAAGTATTGTGCGAGTCAATTGTAAAAGTTAAGATTTTCTTCTGCATTGTAATACAGATGATGCGAATTCGTTTCATGCGTGTTCTATTGTTTTGGGATCAATCTCAAGAGTTGGGAAAAAAAGGGCTGAAAGCCCTAAAAAGCAACAGCATCTTGCGCAGCACTATGAATTAGGTTAAGGTGCAGAATTGCCCTGAAAGGGCAAAAGCAAACTATACATTATAAGTTTCAATAAAGAATCAACCGCTCTTTTATAAAGTATAATTCAAAATGATATAAATCCAACTTTTGTGCATAAGCTTCTGCCCTTTCAGGGCGTAACCGATATTCGTTATCGTTGCTCATAGTGCTGCGCACCATTTTATTGCTAAAGCTCTTTCAGAGCAATATTTCCAAAATTAAAAAACCCACCAAATGGTGGGTTTGTATATTTCGTTAAGCAGTTTTTTTGAATAAATCAAACATAGGACAACGCGAGCAACGTTTCTTTTCGCTTTTTTTGTATTTCTCACAACAAGAGGATTTGCAGTTTTCCAACCTCTTAATGTTCTCAAGGATAGCAGCTTTATTCTTCTTTTTCTTCTTATCCTTTTTTTTGTCCTTGTCTTTTTCTTTCTTGCTCAATTTTCCTCTGTATTATAAAAACAGAGGCAAATATAAAAGAAAAAAGTTATTTTTAAATATTCTAAATAAACTTTAACTTTTTTTATTTTGGGTTGATAGCGATCGAACTTGTAACCGTTAATTGTTGAATATCACGGTCGAACAAGTATAGTCCGCCTTTGTCATCTCCAATTAAGTTGATTTTATCTAAGATTGACTTAGCAGTCGCTTCTTCTTCGATTTGTTCAGAAACATACCATTGTAAGAAATTATGTGTTGCATAATCTTTTTCTTCAAAAGTAATGTGTACCAATTCGTTGATTGATTTTGAAACAAAAAGTTCATGGTTGTAAAGTTCCTCAAACATTTCTTTGAAAGTAGAATACGATGTTTTAGGTGCTTTCAAATCGGTAATATGAGAGTGACCTCCGCGTTCGTTTACATACTTTATTAACTTTAGCATGTGTGCGCGCTCTTCGTCTGACTGTGTGTACATAAATTGCGCAATTCCTTCCAGTCCGTGTACTTCAGCCCAACAAGCCATAGAAAGGTAGGTTTGCGAAGATTCTGCCTCTATGCGGATTTGCTTGTTTAAAGCTATTTCGATATTTTTTGATAACATAATATTTCTCTTTTGTGTAAAGTTAGAGAAAATAATCCATTCCCTTTTTTTTCAAACCTGAAAACATCAGACATTTGGATTAATTCTCAATAAAATTAAGGTCTTTCAAATGAAAATGGTTTCGAAAATACAGCCTTATCGATGATCGGGTTTTGTGTTTCATTTTCCGGAAATCCATCGGTAAATTTTCGCATCTGATATTGTTTTAAAGCAGTATCGTAATATCCTAAAATATAATAATCGTCAAATCTAAAAATGTTGTCCAGAATCGCTTTTCTATTATTGTTTAAAAAGTAATACAAGTTGTCAAGCGCCATTGGTGCAGGATCTTTGGCAACAAATTCTGATTTTTGGTTTAAAGCCGTTTCAAAAAATACGGTTTCATCATTCACAACCGGCAAATAATCCCAGGTAAAAGTATCGTTCATGACCGTATAGTAAGCGCCGCCAACACGTGGAGTTCCACCGAGTGTCATAGAAGTACTAATTCCATTGTTATAAAGTGATAAACCTATTTCTAAAGCAGCGAGATGTTGTAGAAAACGTTTCGTATTCTTTAATTCCCGTGGTTTTCTTTCACCGCCTTGCTGAACGAGGAAAGGTGAGGTTTTAAATCGAATCGTATCTTCCTTTGTAACTCTGATATTTTTTATAAGTTCGCCCGAATCATAATTTTTAATGTCAAGAACCAGTTCATCTTCATTGGCATTGATTTGATAAAGCTTCTTTTCATGATAGAAGGAGTTGCTTATTTTGCGAGGGGTTTTAATCTCAGATTGGACAATTTTCTTTTCAATAACGTCCTGATTCTCCAGATTGAGATCAAAAAGCCGTGTTTCTTTCGCATTATGATCCAGCGTCAGAATAAGATGATTGTCTTCGAGATAAATTTTACTTTTTTTGGAGGCTTTGTCTAAAGGCGTATAATCTTCCGGATCAATTTTTATAATTGGATTCTCTTTGATGAGCTGTGAAAAACTTACCGACTGGCCTCTTTTGTTTTGAAAGGTAAAAGGAGCAAAATCAAATATCCGCTCTTCTACAATTCCGTTTTTAAAAACATAGGCCGTTAAAGTATGACTTGTGAGTTCTTTAGACAACAGGTAGAGTAGATTGTTGCTTTGAAACTTAGCTACGATATATTCGCTCGCGGAAGGGAACAGAAATTTTAAAATCTTATACGTCTTGGTTTCCAAATAATATTTGATCACAAAAATTTCCGAAGATTCTTCGGAAGCCCAATAAAGTGTTGGATTTCCGTCTTCACTAAAACTATAACCCAATATCGATTTGTTTTCAAGATTGGCACGTGATATTGTAAATTCGTCCTTTAAAAATAAAGCACTATTGTATCTTAAAATAGTAAGATTCTGAGTATTTGTGGCAAAAACAAATACATCGTGTGTTGCCTTATTTTCGACATTAACGATTGTATTGTTCTGATCGTACCTCTTTAAATCTAAAGGATAAGAAGCCAAAACTGTCTGACTCAACAGGGTCGACTGATAGGTTACTAATAAGAGAAGGAGTAGTTTTTTCATATGCTTTTATCGACAAAAATTATTCCAAATTTAAACCTCTTGTGTGCGAATTATTGATTCATTAATTCCTGAAAATAATCCACAAATTGTCCCATGTGTAATCCATCCATTAAGGCGTGATGCACATGAACAGACATGGCAATGGTTCTTTTTCCGGTTGGTGAAACCATCATTTTTCCGAAAGAAACCTTTGGGCAGCTGTCCGGAAAGGTAAAACTGCGGGCATGTGAAAGTGACGTAAAGTTCAACCACGGAATTGCCGAGAAGTGAATTAAATTATCATTTTCAAAAGACCTTGTAAAAAGTCCCGTGGTATTCTGAATGCGTTCTATTTCCTGTAAAGCCGTTTTTTCGAAGGTTTTAAAATCAGGATGATATTCTATAAATGAAAATCCGAAAGTGCCATCTTCACGTCCGATGGTTGCTGAGGCATCGATTTGGTCATTGATGTAAATCTGATCTCCCGAAATTCGGTATCTAAAATTTTCGATTGCATTTACGGCAACCAGTGTTTTGTGCAAATAATAAATAAAAAAGGAGGATTCGAGACTTTTGGCCTTTTCGTAGGCCTGCGTACAATCAATCTCGACGGTAGCACCAAAAAAGGGTTCTTCCATTTGAATGAAGTGTGCAAAGTGTTCTTTTCTATTCCAGTTTTCTAAGTCTAAAAGTGTTTTCATTACAATAAGTTCTGAAGGATTTCAGTGATTTTTTCAAACGAACTAAAATGTTCGTGTTCTATTTTGTGACTGATTTTTTCATGCTCCCAAGTGGTGTGAAACGGAATATGTACCGCATAACCGCCAATGCCTAAAACCGGTAGTACATCTGATTTTAAGGAGTTCCCGATCATCAGGAATTCCTCTGCCTGAATGTCTAAACGCCCTAATAGCTTCGTGTAATCAATTTCCTGTTTGTCTGACATTACTTCGATATGGTGAAAATAATGACCCAATCCTGAGCGATGCAATTTGCTGTGTTGGTCTTTCAGATCGCCTTTTGTGGCTACAACCAATTTGTACTTTCCGTGTAGTGTTTTTAGGGTTTCTTCGACGCCGTCAAGCAATTCAATAGGTTTCTCGAGTAGTTCTTTTCCGTATTGGATGATTTTTTCGATAACCTCAATTGGAATGGTATTGTTGGAGATTGTCATTGCAGCTTCGATCATCGACAAAATATAGCCTTTGATTCCGTAACCGTACAGAGACAGGTTCTCAATTTCGATTTTGAATAGTTCCTGCGAAATTCCCTGATGCGAAAGGTAATCTTCCATCAAAGCGCAAAATTTATGCTCGGTTTCCTGAAAGTAAGGTTCGTTGACAAATAAGGTATCATCGGCATCAAATGCGATTACTTTTAAGTTGGGGATTTTGTTTTTATGTAACATAATGTTTTTGTTTCAGGTTTGAAGTTTTTCTTGTTTCAGGTTTTTTTTGCCACGAATTCACGAATTTTCTTGCCACAGATTAGAATGATTTCAAAGATTTTAAAAAATAATCTGCCAGATCAGCTAAATCTGCGAGAGTATTTTTTCGCCACGAATTCACGAATTTTCTTGCCACAGATTAGAATGATTTCAAAGATTTTAAAAAAAATCTGCCAGATCAGCTAAATCTGCGAGAGTATTTTTTTAGCCACGAATTCACGAATTATTTTTTACAATCGGTCTGTGCCATCTGCGTGAGAATTCTTCAGCCGCGAATTTCACGAATATGCACGAATTTTTATTTTACTGCCGCAGATTAGAATGATTTCAAAGATTTCAAAAAAATCCGCTCGATCTGTTAAATCTGCGAGAGTATTTTTTCGCCACGAATTCACGAATTTTCTTGCCACAGATTAGAATGATTTCAAAGATTTTAAAAAAAATCTGCCAGATCAGCCAAATCTGCGAGAATATTTTTTTTGCCACGAATTCACGAATTTTATTGCCGCAGTTTAAAAAAATCTGCCAGATCTGCTAAATCTGCGTGAAACCTTTTATTACGAATTCACGAATTTAATGATTTAGATGAATAAATAATCTGCGAAAATCTGTAAAACCAGCGTCATCCGCGGGCCAATGACTTAGAAAAGCTTTTTTAATGAGATCGTCTTATCATAGAACGTAATTCTAATTCCGAACAGCAAAATGATTCCGCCGAAAACCATTTGTAAAGTTATTTGTTCTTCTAAAAACAACCAAGCTAATATCGAAGTAATTACGGCCTGACTTAATAAACTTAATGAAACTCTTGTGGCGCGCATGTGCTGGGTAGCATAACTGATGGAAAGCCAGGCACACAATTGACAAATTACAGCCTGAAGTGCCAGTACAAACCAACCCGTATTCGAGAAACCTGCAAAAGGCTGATCCAGCGCATAACATAGAATTCCTAAATAAATACTCGATGCCAGTAAGCTGATAGTCATAAAAGATAAAACATCGATTTCTGAGAGTGCTTTTTTGCTCACCAAAAGATAAATCGAATAAAGAATACCCGATAAAACGGCAAACAGAAAGGCCTGATCAAAATTCAAATCCATGAAAAATTCAAATCCCACCAGCGTGACCATTCCGAATAAGGAAACGACAGTTCCGATCCAGAAATTGGTTGCAGGTCTGATTTTTAGAAAGAAAAAGGAACCAATTCCAACCCAAAGCGGTGATAAATTAGTTAACAAAGATGCCTGAGTTGCACTTGAATCCTGAATAGCAATATTCCAAACAGCAACATCCGAAGAGAACAGAATTCCGCAAAGTACTGCTAATAGTATGAATTTGGTTTTCGGAAGCTTAAAGCTTTTAGTAACCAGTACATAAGGTAAAAGCAAGAGTACCGCAAAAAACATTCTGTAAAAAGCCGAGATTAATCCCGGAGCCAGTTTTAGTTTGACTAATATTGGAAAAATCGAAATACAAAGTATTCCGCCAATCAGGGCTAATCTTGGTTTGGTGAGTTTCATTTAATCTAAATATTGAATCGGAAAGTGGGTTTTTGCTAAGATCTCACTTTTTTCTTGAATAAGAATCAAATTATTGATTTTTGTAAAGTTTTTAAAAGAGAAACGCGTGAATCGATTACCAATTTCACGCGTTTAAGAGAGTGTTTAAGCTGTAGCAATTTCACTGCAGGCCTGTGCTATTTGTTGATCCGAGAAAGGATCAAGTGCCTGGGCCAGCATTTTAATGGTTTTCATACAGCTTATCATTTTAGTGCGCAGCTCCTGGTTGTCACCAATCTCTGTTTCCAGAATTGCCTCGAAAATCTCGGACAAATATTCCGGTTGTTCTCTAAATTCTCCTTCCATCCAAAGAAAGGAAAGAAATTTTGCCACCGCTGGCAGTACATCTTGTTGTGCTGGTTTTTGATTTTCTTTAGTCATAGGGTTGTTTTTATAACTTATGAATAAGTTGTTAGAATTTCCCCGGGATATTTTTGCAGTAGTAAACTTATGAAAAAAAAGTAATGGAAAACGCTGATTAGTATTGAATTTCGTATAGTTTTGTATTGAAAGAATTTTAACCTACTGTCTTTTTATTACAAAACCCGACAGGTTTTAAAAACCTGTCGGGTTTATAGGAATTTTAGTGCCGACTGTTATTTTACTTTTCTGTTTTTAATATCCTGACGATTGTCCCAAAATGAAACGATTTCAATTTGATTTTCTTTTACTTCATAAAATATCAGGTAGACTTTCATAGAAATAACGCGAGTGGTTTTATTTGAAGTAAGTCTCCCTATCAATTCTGAGTTTGAGAGCGTGTTTAATAGATCTTCAATCTCGTTTAGAAGTTTTAAGCTGTAAGTTGGGCTTTCATTTCTAATGAAATAATACTCAAGAGTATTTTGTAGTTGAAGTTTAGCCAAAGATGACCAAATTATTTCTTTTTTAGCCATTCTCTCATTTCTGAAATTACTTCGTCATTTTTATGAAAATTTCCATTTTTGATTTCCATTCGACTATTATCAATTGCCATTTTTTGATCAGCAGACAATTCATAAAGTTCTTGTTCAGAGGAATCGAAAATAGTTTGAAGCGCATTTAGAAAATTCAAATCTTTAGAATCTTTGATTCGGGATATTAAATTCTTTTTTATTTGTGCAGTCAAGTCCATGATATTTCTTTATATCCTCAAAATTAAAGATTTATTCTCAGATTATATAAACTGATTGTGATTATTTGAACATTGGTATCTAAGTAAAACAAACCCGACAGGTTTTAAAAACCTGTCGGGTTTATAAATTTAGAAAATTATCACATTATCAAATTGCCACATTTTCTAATTAAATCAATTAGTTTACCGTTTCCCCATTCGGAGCATCGGCATCCGGATTGATGAAAACCAGTTTTCCTTCGGCATTGGTTGTCATTAGGATCATTCCCTGACTTTCTACACCACGTAGGGCTCTTGGCGCTAAATTGGCTAAAACCGAAACACGTTTTCCGATAATTTCTTCCGGTGAAAAGCTTTCGGCAATTCCTGAAACGATTGTACGAACGTCAATTCCGGTATCCACTTTAAGGACCAAAAGTTTGTTGGCTTTAGGCATTTTTTCGGCTTCCAGAATAGTTCCTACACGAATGTCCATTTTAGCAAAATCTTCAAACTGAATAAGATCTTTTTGTGGTTCAGGCTGTTTGCTTTCGGCAAGATTTGCGGTTTTTGTCGCTTCCAATTTGTCTATTTGTTTTTGTATTTCTTCGTCTTCTATTTTTGCAAAAAGCAATTCGGCTTCACCAATTTGATGTCCTTCAGGAATTAATTCTGAATTTTCAGTAACGTCATTCCATTGCAATTTGCCTTCATTTTTCAATATTCGGGATAATTTAGCGGCAGTAAAAGGTAAAAACGGCTCCGCCAAAATGCTCAACGCAGCAGCAATTTGCAAAGCGACATACATTTGAGTTTTTACACGCTCCGGATTGTCTTTCATTACTTTCCAAGGCTCTTCGTCGGCTAAATATTTATTTCCTAAACGAGCCACATTCATCAACTCACCCAAAGCTTCACGGAATCTGTAACGCTCTACCGAACTTGAAATTACAGCCGGATATGCTTTTAGTTCAGCCAAAGTATTTTCGTCAACTTCAGATAATTCATTTGGTTTTGGAATAAATCCGTCGTAATATTTATTAGTTAAAACCACCACACGGTTGATGAAGTTTCCGAAAATAGCAACTAATTCGTTGTTGTTTCTTGCCTGGAAATCTTTCCATGTAAAATCGTTGTCTTTGGTTTCCGGTGCATTCGAAGTTAGGGCATAACGTAAAACGTCTTGTTTCTCCGGAAATTCTTCTAAATATTCGTGCAGCCAAACTGCCCAGTTTTTAGAAGTCGAAAGTTTGTTTCCTTCCAAATTCAGAAACTCATTTGCAGGAACGTTGTCCGGTAAAATATAGCTTCCTTCGGCTTTAAGCATCGCCGGGAAAATGATACAGTGAAAAACAATATTGTCTTTCCCGATAAAATGAACCAGTTTAGTGTCTTCATCTTTCCAGTATGGCTCCCAGTCTTTTCCTTCGCGGGCTGCCCATTCTTTGGTAGAAGAGATGTATCCGATAGGAGCATCAAACCAAACGTATAATTTTTTTCCTTCTGCACCTTCAACCGGAACATCAATTCCCCAGTCCAGGTCACGCGTTACGGCACGAGGCTCAAGTCCGCCGTCAACCCATGATTTTACTTGTCCGTAAACATTCGGTTTCCAGTCGTTTTTATGTCCAACCAAAATCCATTCGGTTAAAAACTCAGTATATCGATCCAAAGGTAAAAACCAATGTTTTGTTTCTTTTAAAATTGGCGTTTCTCCGGTAATTGTCGATTTTGGGTTAATCAAATCGGTAGCATTCAATGTCGATCCACATTTTTCACATTGATCTCCATAGGCTTCCGGATTGTCACATTTAGGACAGGTTCCTACCACAAAACGATCGGCCAGAAACTGATTGGCTTTGGCATCGTATAATTGTTCGGTTACTTCTTCAATAAAATCGCCTTTGTCGTACAAGGTTCTAAAGAATTCAGAAGCCGTATCATGATGAACTTTAGCCGAAGTTCTGGAATAATTGTCAAACGAAATTCCGAAATCAGCAAATGATTTTCTAATAATTCCGTCGTATTTATCGATAACTTCTTGTGGTGTAACTCCTTCTTTTTTGGCTTTCATCGAAATTGCAACACCATGTTCATCGCTTCCACAAATAAATGCAACGTCTTTTCCCTGTAAACGTAAATATCTCGAATAAATATCTGCAGGCACGTAAACCCCCGCCAAATGCCCAATATGAATAGGTCCGTTGGTGTAAGGTAAGGCTGCCGTGATAGTATATCTCTTTGGATTCTGTATCATAACTCAATTTTATTGAGTGCAAAAATAAGCAATAGAATTGAGATTTTGTTATTGCGCGGAGTTTCACAGAGAAAAAGCACAGAGATTCACCGAGTTTTTTCTCATTTCGATCGAAGGGAGACCCGAGTGATGAGGTGTTTTATTGTCCGGCTGAGCGAAGTCGAAGCCAGGCAATACAATTGAACTTAGCGAATCTCTGCGAAAACCTTCGAGTAACTTTGTGCAATACCCCATAAAATAGAACCAGTTTAAACTAGCATACCCGCTAAAATCTTCACGATTTATTTCGCAACCTTTGTGCTCAAAAAAAGAACAAAAAAGCAATTTTATGAGCAAGACAAAACTTATCATCAATAAAAACGGATCGATTAAAATAGAAGGTGACTTCGAAATCATGGATTCAGAAGGAGCTGTTTACGGACTACAAGGAAGATCGGCATTGGGTCTTTGCCGTTGCGGATTATCGGCAAACAAGCCTTTTTGCGATGGCGGGCACCGTAATAATTTCGAACACGAGTCTAAAGCATTCGATTTACCACCAATGAAAACAAACTAAGAACTTCGGTTTTGGTTATTTTTTATAAGGAAGCTGCATCTTAACTGATGTGGCTTTTTTTGTTTTCATTTTTAGATGATTTACTAAATATGATCAGTTATTTCCTTAAAAAAGTGTGTTATATTTACCTAAATTTTTAAAAATATAAAGAATGAAAAAATTGGTGACCCCATTGTTGCTTTTATGTTTTGTTTTGGCTCAGGCTCAAACACAAAAGACGGTTTCGAGTGATTGGACATCCTTCAATCAAACGATAGAAATTCAGTCTCCTGTTAAAAAGAAGTTTAAAGTAATCGCGTCGGTAAAAGTTGAAAGTACCGAACCTCAGGCCTGGGCAGGAGTTTGGGCAAGAGTTGATACTAAGAATGAAGAGGAAGGTTTTTTTGATAACATGAGAGACAGACCAATTAAATCAAACGAATGGAAATCTTATACCGTAGAAGGAACTATCGATAAAAATAGTAAATCACTTAGTTTTGGAGGTTTGTGTTTGTATAACGGTAAATTCTATTTTGATAAATTCGAATTGCTGATCGAGAATGACAAAGGTGTTTTTGAACCGTTGGCGGTTTTAAACGCAAGTTTTGAAACCCCTTTGAAAAATGGTGAAATTCCGAAATGGGGTTTAGGCATTTCAAAAGAGGCAAGTGTAAAAGTGAAAGAGTACAAAATTACTCAGGACAAATCCAGTGCTGATGGAAAGAACAGTTTGTTACTGGAAGGAAGCGGGATTAAACCTCGAGCAGAAGCGAAGATTGGAAATGTGGAAGGAGCGTCGCCAAAAATTGGAGATATGATATCAATGCTTGAAGATCTTAAGTCTCGTGTAGAAAGAACAGTGAAGAACATGAATCAGTACGAAATTGATTATTTACATGACGCAGAAGCCAACCGAATTGGTGCACTGGTGATGCATTTGGCCGCTGCCGAAAAGTACTATCAGGTTTTTACCTTCGAAAACAGAGATTTTAATGAAGAAGAAAAGAAACAGTGGAATGCCGCTTTAAATCTGGATCAGGGTGGACGAGATGAATTTAAAGGGCATGATATTCAATATTATTTAGACATCTACAATGAAGTAAGAGCCAAAACAATTTCGGAGTTAAAAAAGAGAGACGATGCCTGGTTTGCCGAAGTTCAAACAAAGTATGACATGAGTAATCAATATTGCTGGTTTCATGTTATGGAACATCAGTCGAGTCATCTAGGGCAGATTTTGTTTTTGAAGAAACGTATTCCGCCTCAGCAAAAACCAACCTTACCAAAGGAAATTAAAAAGTAATAGTTTCGATTTTATAAAAGAGGTTGTCCAAAAAGACTTAGTCAATCTCTGAGAATTGCATAAATGAAATTTGTCTCCGACAGGAGTCCGAACATTTTTAGTATAAAAAGGGGGCTGTCCATACTTTGGACAGCCCCCTTTTGTGTTTTGATTTTCGGGAAGATCAGATTAAACAATATGACTTTTATGGCTTTGTAATCCATTTTGAAAAACAAGTGAAAAATTTATGATTATATTTTAGGTTTTTAATAAAAACAAGTTTATT
>NZ_CAGKLC010000035.1 GCF_903469665.1 Flavobacterium sp. UGB4466
GAATTGGAGCGGAGTACCAATCCTATAATTCTGATGCAAAGTATGCTTCTTTTAGTGGACAATATGTTACTAAAGATACCGAAAATGAAACCTTTCAGTTTAGATACAAAGCCACTAACTTCAGAGAAGAACAAAGCCTGAGTTACATAAATGTTCCAATCGCCATTCAATTTGAAACTCCGGGAACTACTCAATTGTACGTTGCTGCGGGTGCTAAAGTAGGATTTGCGATCAAAGGATGTTATCAGAGTACCTTTCAAAACCTTACTACAAGCGGTTACTATCCGCAATACAATGTAGAATTATTTAACCCTGCGTTTGCCGGTTTTGCAAGTACTAATGATGTAAAGATCAGCGAACAGGATTTAGATACTAAAGTGTCTTACTCTGCTACTTTTGAAACAGGTGTAAAACAAAAGATTGGGAACGGAAGTTCATTCTATCTTGGGGCTTATATCGATTATGGTCTAAATAACATCTACAATAAAAATGGAGACAAAAGTCTGGTACAGTACAATCCGGGCCTTCCTGTGCAGCTGCAATACAACAGCGTATTGGATTCTCCATCCGTACACAATGTCAGACTGGTTTCTTACGGACTTAAACTGAGATTTGCTTTACGTTAATTAACAAACAAAAAATCTTAAAGAACTCCTTTTCCCGCTTGGGAAAAATTAAAAATCGGCTTCTTCTTTATTGGTTAATTGACCAAACGGAGTATCCTTTTGGAAGACATTGTATTTTTGCGCAGTTGTCAGCCTGTGTGGTAGGATCCAGCCTGAATTTCTTGTAAAATCTTTTATTTGAGATTTGCCCAATTCGTCTGAATCCATCTTTCCTGCCAGGTGTCAGAGTTGTTAATGTAAACAACCGATCCGGGATTTCCGTTGTAACTATTTCTATTCGTCATTGTCAGCGTATAAAATAGAAGTTGTTCCGGTCGTTTTATTGTTGTGTATCCAGATGAGATCGTTTAGTTGTTCTTGTCCTGCCATTTTTCATAATCTCTGTCGAAAATAGTGCGATAGCTTTCATGGGTTAGGACGTAAGAATAAGCTAATAATTTATTCCAAATTTCATCGGTATCATGATTGGTCACGAAGGTTATTGCTTTGTACGGATTTCTTTTGAACATGCCCCAAATAGTGTCTAACTATTTGGGGGCAGTTCAATGATGCAGATTCCCTCTTTTCTTATTGAAACTTTATTGGTTAATTGACCAAATGGAATATCCTTTTGGAGGACATTGTATTTTTACCCATTTGTCAGCCTGTGTGGTAGGATACCAGCCTGAATTTCCTGTAAAATCTTTTATCTGAGTATTGGCCCAATTCGTCTGAATCCATCTTTCCTGCCAGGTATTAGAGTTATTAATGTAAACAACCAATCCGGGATTTCCGTTGTAGCCGTTTCTTCTGGCGATGTATTCGTCATTGTCGGCGTATAAAATAGAAGTTGTTCCGGTTGCTTTATTGTTGTGTATCCAGATCAGATTGTTTAGTTTGTTTTTGTCCAGCCATTCTTCATAATCTCTGTAAAAAATAGTAGGATAGCCTTCATGGGTCAGGATATAAGAATAAGCGAGTAATTTACTCCAAATTTCATCGGTATCATGATTGGTTACGAAGGTCACTGCTTTGTACGGATTTCTTTTCCACATCATGTCATCATTCAAAAGTGCCAGATTATTTCCGTCAAAAGCATCATTCATTTTATAGTAACAAGCAAAATCGAATACAGAGCTGTTAGCATTGTTTGCCCAGTCGTTCAGAGTATTTACATTAGAATCCCATAATTCACCAACAGAAAATCCACCTACATTCGCATTCCAGGAGTTTACCACCCAAGCACCAAAACCTTTTACATAATCGAATCTCCAGCCGTCAAATTTCATGGTATTTTTATAATATTTTCCCACTCCGTCAGCTCTCAGCCATAGCCAATCTTGTACATGTGGGTTTGCGTGGCATAAATCAGGGAAACCGCCAAATGCGCCTTCATCATTGTTACCATAGCTGTTTTTATAAAAATCGTTATAATTACGAGTGAATTTTCCCGAAGCAACTCCGCTAAAATTAGTCCAGGTGTTTGTTCCGGTAAAAGGATTTGCTTCCGATTGTCCACCGCTGTTGTGATTGATCACAATGTCTGCGTATACTTTTAAATTCTCGGCATGTGCGTTAGTAATTAAGTTAACCAGTTCGGTTTTTGAACCAAAACGGGTTTCGACAGAGCCATTTTGGTTGTAATCTCCAAAATCAAAATAATCTGTAGGGTCATATCCCATAGAGAAAGCACCGTTTTGTGCTTTAGAAGCCGGAGGAAGCCATATCGAACCAATTCCTGCGTTAGACCAGGCGGTTACTTTACTGCTCACCGTATTCCACCAGGTCCCTCCCGAAGGAACATCCCAGTAAAAGGCCTGCATCATAACACCGCCTCCGGGATTGTCTACATATTTTCCGGTCGATGATGAATTGGAAGTTCCGGTACTAAATGGTCTTCCGTTATGATGTGTAACGTTAATAATTTCGAATTGTTCGCTCTGAGCTTTAGAATCTGTTTCAGTAGTTTCATTTTGCGAACACGAACCTAAGAATGCAGTAATCGCTGCAATCAGGTAAAATTGTAAAATTGGTTTTTTCATAATTTTCGGGTTGGTTAAAAAAGTTAATAAAGTTTGTAATTATAGTTTTAAGAGGTGAAAAGAGTTGTTATTTATAATTTATCCCTCTTTAAATTATCAATTACATATCTAAAGTAGGTGTTTTTTGATTTCATTTGATTTTACAGGAAATTAGTTATTCAACGAAAACGTTGTAGTATGGATAACTTTTTTAGGGTAAGGGAGTTTAACAGCTTGAGATGTAATAGAGTATAGTTATATAACCCATTTTTTCAGGGCTTAAGGATGATTTATGCCGGTTTTTCGGAACCCTTGAACGAGACTCAGAACTTAGTTCCTTTGAAAATAGAGATACATCTCTATAATTTTTTGTTAATAGTATAGCCGATAGTTGTATTATGTAATTGAATTGTTATTTTTGTTCGTCATAAGTCAAAATGAACTAGATCTTAATTGTTTAATATTTCAGGAATTATAGGTCTGAGGTATTTTTTAAATGATTTTAGTTTATGACAAATTCTAAAGCAGGATCTTTACATTCAAATTAAATTTTAAATAATGTTATTAAAAAAATTAGCGCTAAAAACAATTGATTTCCGATACGTGTTGACAATGTGTTTTTTATTTTTTTTCAACTCAATTATTTCGGCACAAGAAGTTATTAAGGATACAGTAGTCAGCAAACCTGCCATTACAATGACCTCCGGACAGAAGTTGAAAGTTGATGGTATTATTGCTACAGTTGGAGATTATATTGTTTTAGATTCAGATATTGATAAAGCATTTTTAGAAATTTCAGCACAGGGCGGATCTACAAAAGACATTACAAGATGTCAGATGTTAGGGAAGCTTTTAGAAGATAAACTTTATGCACATCAGGCAATTCAGGATAGTATCGTAGTGAGTGATGCCGAAGTAAGAAGCATGATGGACGAGCGATTGAATTATATGGTACAGCAGGTAGGGGATATTAATAAAGTTGTAGCCTATTATAAAAAGAATTCTGTAGAGGAGTTTAAAACCTATTTTGCAGATATCTTAAAAGAACAAAAATTAGCGTCAGAAATGACAAAAAAAATTGTTGATGCTGTAGAAATAACTCCTGAGGAAGTTCGTAACTTCTTTAAAAAGATTCCTAAAGAGGAATTACCGACTTTTGGAGCTGAGATGGAAGTAGCACAGATTGTTGTGGAGCCAAAGGTTTCTAAAGAAGATGAGCAGAAGGTAATTGACAGACTGAATGCGATAAGGAAAGATGTTCTTGAGGGATCCAGTTTTGCGACAAAAGCAGTATTGTATTCGCAAGATCCCGGATCTGCACCAACGGGAGGTTTTTATAAAATGACACGAAAGACTCCTTTTGTCAAAGAATTTAAAGATGTAGCTTTTAGTTTAGCACAGGGAGAGATTTCCGAACCTTTTAAAACTACTTTCGGATACCATATTATCATGGTTGAAAAAATTAAAGGACAGGAAATTGAATTACGACATATTTTGATTCCGCCAACAGTTTCTGAAAATGCATTGAAAGAAGCAAAAGAAAGAATCACTAATGTTAGAAATAAGATTATAAATAAAGAGATTACTTTCGCAGAAGCTGCAAGAACAGAATCTGATGAAAAAGAGACAAGAGCAAACGGAGGAACACTGGTAAATCCAAATACTCAGGATACCCGTTTTGAACTGACTAAAATGGATCCGACTTTATACGGTCAGGTTTCAAATTTGAAAGACGACGAAATTTCACAGCCACTTTTAAATACAGACGATAAAGGAAAAAAAACATATAAGATAATCACAGTTACGAATAGAATTGAACAACACGTGGCTGATTATGCTAAGGACTACACTAAAATTAAAGAACTGGCATTGAAAGAAAAACAGATCACGACAATCTCGAAATGGTTTGATACTAAAATAAAAGATACCTATATCAAAATTCTTGGAGAGTACAGAGATTGTAAGTTTGTTTACAATTGGCTAAAAAAATAATTTTTATTAAATAAAGAAAAAGAGTTAGTTTTATGAATTCATAATACTAACTCTTTTTAATTTTAAAAACATATCTAAATGTCTGACGTAACAGCAATTCATAATTTAGTTCAGAAACGAAACGAATTAAAAAACGAAATAGCAAAAATTATTGTTGGCCAGGATGCCGTAGTTGACCAAATTTTACTGTGTATATTTTCAGGTGGTCATGCTCTTTTGATTGGTGTTCCGGGCTTGGCAAAAACTTTAATGATTAATACTTTGTCTCAGGCTTTAGGTTTAGATTTTAAAAGAATTCAGTTTACGCCGGATTTAATGCCTTCAGATATTTTAGGAAGTGAGATTTTGGATGAAAACAGACATTTTAAATTCATTAAAGGGCCTATTTTTTCCAATATCATTTTGGCTGACGAGATCAACAGAACTCCGCCAAAAACACAAGCAGCTTTACTGGAAGCCATGCAGGAGAGATCGGTTACCATTGCGGGGCAAAACTATAAGTTAGATTTACCTTATTTTGTATTAGCTACTCAAAACCCAATTGAACAGGAAGGAACCTATCCGTTACCGGAAGCACAGTTAGACCGTTTTATGTTTGCTATTAAGCTGGAGTATCCAACTTTCGAAGAAGAAGTTCAGGTAGTGAAGCGTACGACTTCTGATGCTAAGACAGTCATTAACCCATTATTCAGTGCACAGGAAATTATTGATTTTCAACATTTGATTCGCAGAATTCCCGTAGCCGATAATGTAATTGAATATGCAGTAACTTTAGTGAGTAAAACACGCCCTGATAATGCTTTGTCGAATGATTTTGTTAAAAATTATTTAGATTGGGGAGCAGGACCAAGAGCTTCACAGAATTTAATTTTAGCAGCAAAAGCCCATGCGGCTTTTAATGGGAAATTCTCGCCGGATATTGAAGATGTCAAAGCAGTGGCAACCGGAATTTTAAGACACAGAATTATTAAAAACTATAAAGCAGATGCCGAAGGAATAACGGAAGAAGTTATTATTAAAAAACTGATGTAACAGATTCAATAAAAACAGCAGAAACCCAAACTAGTAATGATCTCTAGTTTGGTTTTTTTGTTTAATTTGATTTTGAGGTTTCGTTTATTAAAAAAATGGGTTGGCCATAAATCAATTTTATAAGTAAAACTTCAATAAGAGAGCTGTATTTTTTGCCATTAGATTCGTACCACCAATACGATGTATAATTTTGGCTGTCTTTCTCCATTTTATTAAACCATATTTCCTCTTTGTTTACTGCAACTTTCTTAGATTCAATAATTTTGTATCCGGAGCCAGTCCAGCAAACCATCGGATTATGAGAGGGTGTTTTTATATAAGTCAGTTTCTCAGGAGTTTCAATTTTAAAAACCTCCTTGTTTACCCAAGAGCCTTTTTTTGTATTGTATTCAAAACTAACTTCCTGGTGAAAACTAGTTTCTGTTTCATTTTTGATTTTTATACTGGTTGCTAAAAGGAGTGTAAAAGATACGAATACAATAAGTATTTTAGGTTTGATTTTGTTTGAATCATTGTTTTCGGTTTTTGGTTTTATATACTTAATAATGAATAGCATCGGTATAATTTGATAAACGGTAAAGCAGATTAAACCAATAGCGTGATGCAAAAAGTTTTCCTGAGTACAATTGAAAAAAATTAAGGTTACGATTCTAAAATAATTAGAGGTAATATTGAGCGCTATTATAAGTAAGCAGAAAGAGAGTATCTGAAAAACGCCGTAATATTGTTTAAGTCTTCTTTCTTCGAGAGTCATTAAAACTGCGCCAAACAACAATCCTGTCTTGAACATTGACAATCCCATGCAGGCAGTGTCGATGGTGATTTTTGCATTATTGATGTAAAAATTAACACCTTCGATTTTATTTATAGGTATAAAATTCTTTAGTGTCAGATAAACTATGTAGCAAAGACTTTGTTTTATTTCGGAGGTTAAGTGTGCAAAAAAAGCACTAAAAAGGGTCGAAAATAAAACAAGACAAATGAAAGCAATAAAGGAAAATTTCCCAGTGAAATAATGGAAAACCAAACACAGAAATAATAGTATAGAAAGAAAATGAACTGATTTTGTGTTTAAACGCCAGCTGATGAATTCTAACAATAGAATACTTGGAATTAAAAAATAATTAATTCTGAAATTTGTTTTTCTTCCGCCAACGATAAAAAGACAAAGAGAACCCAGAATTCCAAGGAAATCGTTGTTTAGATTTATAAACAATATCTTGCTGTTTATGGCAAAAAGCAATAAGATTGCAAAAACAGCAAGTATTGTTTTTTTCTGTAGAATTAAATTCTTCATTAATTCGTTAATTTTTGCTTTCTGTAATAGAATAAAATGGCAGATAAAACGATGAATAATAGCGCCCATTCGTGTGGCTCAGGTACGGCTCCGTCATTATTGATAGAAGCATTTCCTAAAGTATTGACGTTTTTCTCAATTCCGTTATTTTTGTAATCTTCATCAGTCTCAAGTACGATTAAAGAAGAAATAGGAGTTACAATATTGGCATCCTTTGCCAGGTCAACATATTTGTTTTGTTTTAAAGTGTCAGCCTGAATTTCGACCTGATCGTTTAAAACTTTTCCAAAACAGAACATTCTGTATAAATGATTTGAACCGGTATGAGCTGTTTGCTGAATTGCTGAATTTTCATGGATTGAGATTCCGGCAGTTTCTATATTAATACTGTTTTCATTAGTTTGAAATTTTATGAAATGCTTTTTGCTGATAAGGTCTTTACAAGTATTAAGATTTGTTTGTATAAAATTCGCATATTTCTGTTCCTTTGCGGTCTGCCAAAACGGATTTATTTCGTTCGAGATATTGATAACTTTTAAGCCTTTGTCTTTTGTTCCTTTTCTTATTTTTTCTAAATATTTTGAAGATTCTAACTCTTCAAAGTTCGAAGAAAATGTACCGCATTTTGTGATAATCAAAGTATTTTCCTGTAAATCAAAAAGTGGCAGAAGTGAATAATTCAATTCGTCAAATTGGTTCCAAATATTCTCGTAATTGGAAGTATTGATTTCTTGTTTTGTATTATTTATAAGTACAAAATATTTATTTTTCGAGAGATTGAGTATCGATTCAAGTTCTTCTATTTTCCAGTTGTTATTGAGGTCAAGAATGATTTCGCTTGGCGTAAAAGCAATCCTTTCTTTGATAAGCGGTTTAATCTCATAACTTTTATTCTTCCAAACAAATGCGCTGCTCAATGGTTTTTGGGTTAAAGGGAGTTCAGCTTCCCATTTGTCCAGACCTTTAGATTCATTTATGTGGTAATTATCCGCAAAGTCAAAATCTTTTGAAGTCTTAAACTCAGTATTTCCATTAACCTGAAATCTCGAAATAGTCGCAGCATTATTGATATTTGGACCTTTTATACTTAAACTTTGATAGATCAGTTTATCGCCTGTAATTTTTAAAGGTGTTGTAAAGCCACATTTAAAAGTTCGGGGTAATTCGCTTGTAATTGGAAATACGCGAACTGTAACTCGGTTTCCTTCTTTCCACTGCATCAATGAAGGGTCTCTTGCCTCAATACCCACAACCTGATTGTACGCTTCTTTTGCTTTTTCTTTGGTAGTCAAAACACCTTTTCTTTCTATTCCGTTAACCCACAATGACAAAGAAGTTGCAACAGAGCCTTCAGGCAGTTGGAAGGAATAAATAGCTTCTTTCTGCCCCCTGCTTTCTTCTTCGCAAACAACATCCATTGTAATCTCGGTGTAAGCGAGTCTGTCATTTGGATAAATTTTTACATCTTCCTTAATGTTTTTTGTAATAAGATCTCGTCCACTCCATAATTGCTCTTCGGATTCAAGTCTTTTATCAAAATTAGATTTCAGAATATTGACTTTATCATCATCGCTTAAATTGATGTTTTCTGCAAAATGATAAGCAATATTTAAAAAAGGATTGTGAGTCTTTCTTTCGTGATACTGAACATTGTTATTAAATCTGCCAAAACCGTCTAGTTCAAAGAAGTCTTCTGATGCAATGTATACAATGTTTTTCTTTAGCAGAATTTCATTCAAAAAATTAGGTTTAAGATTCTGAGAAACTTTAATGTAAGTGGGTAAATCGTTATTTTCTTCAAATGTTTTGGTAATGCCATATTGGTTTATTTTTTGACTTTCCCTGTTTAATAAAAAAGTAAACACAATCAGGCTGGTTAAAATGATTCCGATGCCTGAGAGGAACGCATAGGTGTTGTTTTTTTCTTCAAAAAGAACCTTAGACAGGATGTAGGTGTGGATTGTAAGTACAATTCCGGGCACTAATCCATAAAAACCTAATCCTAAGGCAAGAATTCCTATAATAGAAAACATGCTTATTGGTATCAGGAATACAGCATAATATACGATTAAGAGAAAGGAACAGCCGTTGATGAAATAAGAAATGAAGTTAATGTTGCGATTTGTTATTTCGCGATTGTAAATTACAAAGTTTGAAAAGCAAAACAGAAACGTTGTGCAATACACCCAAAGGGGTAAATTTTCGAAAACATTTACATAAACATTGGTAGAGAAACATCCGATAAACCAATTGAGAAATAAGAAAGGAAGTAAATGAAGGTAGCTCTTTTTGTTTCTTAATAGGTTGTAAGTAAGGATAGTACCGTACGGGAGGAGAATAATGATATTGAGTACAGAAAGCATTTCAAAGCTTTCGTAATCTGATTTACTTCCCAATAAAGAAAGTGCCAGCATCGTTGTGCTGAATAGCGTAATAATAAGGCTAATTTTTACTCCAATTTGGTCATTTAAAAAAGAGTTTATTTTGGTTGCATTCATAGAAAGTGTTTTTTAATTAAAAGAACTTTGAATTGCAAAGTTATAATAATAATTGAAAAATAAACTTTTTGTTTCCTTTTTTTGATTTAAAGATTTCTTTAAATATTCTTAATGATTTTTTGGTTTTGAAAGAGGCTGATTCGAGAAGACAAATCGGTTACTATAACGTTATAATTGCTTATTTAGAAAGGTTCTTTGTTAAAGTTGGGGTAAAATCTCACTTCATTTATAGCATCAAATTTCGACTTTGCTAAAGAAAGGATTTTAAAATGGCAATAATTCATTTTTTTAATATAAAATTGAAATTTTGGCAAAAATAAGTAATGAAAATTGTTTTTTAGCAATAATAATGTTTGAAAAGGCGAGTTCTGTTATATTTTTTTTAATTCTCGGCTTTAATAGCTAAATTTGCAAACAAAAAATAAAAAGACTTCTATAATATTATGAATACTTATCAAGATTACATTAAAGAAATCGAGGAAAGAAAAGGCCAAGGTCTTCATCCAAAGCCAATCGATGGTGCAGAATTAGCAAGCGAAATCATTTCACAGATTAAGGATGTTAACAATCCGTATAGAGAAGATTCGCTTAAATTTTTTATTTATAATACTTTGCCGGGTACTACAAGTGCTGCAGGTGAAAAAGCTGAGTTTTTAAAAGAGATTATTCTTGGAGAAGCTGTAGTAAGTGAAATTACTCCTGCTTTTGCGTTTGAATTATTATCTCACATGAAAGGTGGTCCTTCTATCAAGGTACTGCTTGATTTAGCTTTGGGTAATGATGTTGCCATTGCAAAAGATGCAGCAAAAGTTCTTAAAACACAGGTTTTCCTTTACGAGGCAGATACAGATCGTTTAGTAGAGGCATTCAAAAATAATAATGAAGTTGCTAAAGAAATTCTGGAAAGCTACGCGCAAGCAGAATTCTTCACGAAACTTCCGGAAGTAGCTGACGAAATTAAAGTAGTTACTTTTATCGCCGGTGAAGGAGATATCTCAACAGATTTACTTTCTCCGGGTAATCAGGCGCATTCGCGTTCCGATCGTGAACTTCACGGACAGTGTATGATTACACCACAAGCTCAGCAGGAAATTAGAGCTTTACAGGCACAACATCCTGATAAAAGTATAATGTTAATTGCTGAAAAAGGAACAATGGGAGTTGGTTCTTCAAGAATGTCAGGTGTAAATAACGTAGCACTTTGGACAGGAAAACAATCAAGCCCGTATATTCCATTCGTAAATATTGCTCCAATTGTTGGAGGTACAAATGGTATTTCTCCAATTTTCTTAACGACAGTTGATGTTACCGGTGGTATTGGTCTTGACCTTAAAAACTGGGTTAAAAAAGTGGATGCAGCAGGTAATGTTGTGCGTAATGAAAATGACGAACCAATTTTAGAGCAAACGTATTCTGTAGCTACAGGGACTGTTTTAACAATTAATATTAAAGAGAGAAAACTTTACAATGGAGATCAGGAACTGATCGATATTTCTAAAGCATTTACTCCTCAAAAAATGGAATTTATCAAAGCAGGTGGTTCATATGCTATTGTATTTGGTAAAAAACTTCAAACATTCGCAGCAAAAACTTTAGGGGTTACGGCTCCGACTGTATTTGCTCCTTCAAAAGAAATTTCTCATGACGGACAAGGTCTTACAGCAGTAGAAAAAATCTTTAACAGAAATGCTGTAGGTTCGACACCAGGAAAAGTATTACACGCTGGTTCTGATGTTCGTGTTGAAGTAAATATTGTAGGTTCTCAGGATACTACTGGTCTTATGACAGCTCAGGAATTAGAATCTATGGCGGCAACTGTAATTTCACCAATCGTTGATGGTGCTTATCAGTCAGGATGTCACACTGCTTCAGTTTGGGATAAAAAAGCGCAGGCAAATATTCCTAAGTTGATGAAATTTATGAACGATTTCGGTTTAATCACAGCTCGTGACCCGAAAGGGGTTTACCATTCAATGACAGACGTAATCCACAAAGTATTAAACGATATCACTATTGATGAGTGGGCTATTATTATTGGTGGTGACTCTCATACGAGAATGTCAAAAGGGGTTGCTTTTGGTGCGGATTCAGGAACAGTTGCTCTGGCATTAGCGACAGGAGAGGCTTCTATGCCAATCCCGGAATCTGTAAAAGTAACTTTCAAAGGAGATATGAAAGGATATATGGATTTCCGTGATGTGGTTCACGCTACACAAGCTCAGATGTTGCATCAGTTTGGTGGAGAGAACGTATTCCAGGGTAGAATTATTGAGGTTCATATCGGTACGTTAAATGCAGATCAGGCGTTTACATTTACAGACTGGACTGCAGAGATGAAAGCAAAAGCTTCTATCTGTATTTCGGAGGATGATACTTTGATCGAATCATTGGAGATTGCTAAAGGCAGAATCCAGATTATGATCGATAAAGGAATGGATAATGACAAACACGTTCTTCAGGGATTGATCAATAAAGCGAATAAGAGAATTGAAGAGGTGAGAACTTCTGAGAAACCAGCTTTAACGCCAGATTCAAATGCTAAATATTATGCTGAAGTTATCGTTGATTTGGATCAGATTGCTGAACCAATGATTGCCGATCCGGACGTAAACAATGCTGATGTTTCTAAAAGATACACTCACGATACGATCAGACCGTTATCTTTCTATGGAGGAGAGAAAAAAGTAGATCTTGGATTTATCGGATCTTGTATGGTTCACAAAGGTGATATGAAAATCCTTGCTCAAATGTTGAAAAACGTAGAAGCGCAAAAAGGAAAAGTTGAATTTAAAGCGCCTTTGGTTGTTGCTCCGCCTACCTATAATATCGTAGACGAATTGAAAGCAGAAGGTGACTGGGAAGTTTTACAAAAATACTCAGGTTTTGAGTTTAACGATAGCGCTCCAAAAGGTGCAGCACGTACAGAATACGAAAACATGTTGTACTTAGAGCGTCCGGGATGTAACCTTTGTATGGGGAACCAGGAAAAAGCAGCAAAAGGAGATACGGTAATGGCAACTTCTACACGTCTTTTCCAGGGAAGAGTTGTGGAGGATACTGAAGGTAAAAAAGGAGAGTCTTTACTTTCTTCTACACCGGTTGTTGTGTTGTCTACAATTTTGGGCAGAACTCCAACACTAGAGGAGTATACCACTGCAGTTGAAGGAATCAATTTAACTAAGTTTGCACCTTCAAACAAACAGTTAGTGATGTAATTTACGATTAGTTATAATCATTATATATAGAGAGCCCGAGTGATAAACTCGGGCTTTTTCTTTAATTACTCCTCTATTTTTTGTAACTTGGGATGTTCAAAAAAAAACACAAAAACAATTATACTTATGGCTTTTGATATTGAAATGATTAAAAAAGTGTATGAGAACATGCCCGGTCGTGTTGATAAAGCACGAGAGCTTGTTGGTCGCCCACTTACGTTAACAGAGAAAATTTTATACAATCACCTTTGGGACGGAGTACCGTCTCAGGTGTTTAAAAGAGGAGTAGATTATGTTGATTTTGCCCCGGATCGTGTAGCCTGTCAGGATGCAACAGCACAGATGGCATTATTGCAGTTTATGCATGCCGGAAAATCTAAAGTAGCGGTACCTACAACGGTACATTGCGATCACCTGATTCAGGCAAAAGTAGATGCTGCAACCGATTTGGCAAGGGCAAAAACACAAAGTAACGAGGTTTTTGACTTCCTATCATCGGTTTCAAATAAATACGGAATTGGCTTCTGGAAACCGGGAGCAGGAATTATTCATCAGGTTGTACTTGAAAATTACGCTTTCCCCGGCGGAATGATGATTGGTACCGATTCTCACACCGTAAATGCAGGTGGATTAGGAATGGTTGCGATTGGTGTTGGTGGAGCTGATGCTGTAGACGTGATGTCAGGCATGGCTTGGGAGTTGAAGTTTCCAAAGTTAATAGGAGTAAAACTAACCGGTAAGTTATCAGGTTGGACAGCTCCTAAGGATGTTATTCTTAAAGTAGCCGGTATACTTACGGTAAAAGGTGGTACAGGAGCTATTGTTGAGTATTTTGGCGAAGGAGCAACTTCTATGTCTTGTACCGGAAAAGGGACGATTTGTAATATGGGCGCCGAAATTGGAGCTACCACTTCAACTTTTGGTTATGATGCTTCTATGGGGCGTTACCTGCGTTCTACAAACAGAGCTGATGTTGCGGATGCTGCCGATAAAGTGGCTTCTTATCTAACAGGAGATCCGGAAGTATATGCTAACCCGGAACAATATTTTGATCAGGTGATCGAAATTAATTTATCTGAATTGGAACCGCATTTAAATGGTCCTTTCACTCCGGACTTAGCGACTCCAATTTCTAAAATGAAAGAGGAAGCTATCAAAAATAATTGGCCTTTACAGATTCAGGTAGGTTTAATTGGTTCTTGTACCAATTCCTCTTACGAGGATATTTCCCGAGCGGCTTCTTTAGCCCGGCAGGTAAGTGCGAAAAACTTAAAAACAAAATCTCAATTTACAATTACGCCGGGTTCCGAAGTAGTTCGTTATACCATCGAGCGTGATGGTTTTATTGATACCTTTCATAAAATTGGAGCGACTGTTTTTGCTAATGCCTGCGGACCTTGTATTGGTATGTGGGACAGAGACGGAGCAGAGAAAGAAGAAAGAAACACCATTGTGCACTCTTTCAATCGTAACTTCTCCAAACGTGCAGATGGTAATCCAAATACTTTAGCCTTCGTAGGTTCGCCTGAATTGGTGACTGCTATGGCTATTGCAGGAGATTTAAGTTTTAATCCGTTAACAGATACTTTAATCAATGAAGATGGAGAAGAAGTAATGTTAGAGGAACCGACAGGAGACGAATTGCCTCCAAAAGGATTTGATGTTAAAGATCCTGGATTCCAGTCTCCTGCTGAAGATGGTTCAGGAGTTCAGGTAGTGGTAAGCCCAACATCTGAGCGTTTGCAATTATTAGCGCCTTTTGATGCCTGGGACGGTAAAAACATTACGGGTGCTAAATTGTTGATCAAAGCATTCGGAAAATGTACTACCGACCACATTTCTATGGCGGGACCATGGTTGCGTTTCCGTGGACATCTGGATAATATTTCGAACAATATGCTGATTGGTGCCGTAAATGCCTTCAATCAAAAAACAAATTCGGTTAAAAATCAATTAACAGGGCAATACGATGCTGTTCCTGCTGTAGCACGTGCCTACAAAGCTGCCGGAGTTCCATCTATTGTTGTGGGAGATCATAACTACGGAGAAGGTTCTTCGCGTGAGCATGCGGCTATGGAGCCTCGCTTTTTAGGAGTTAAAGCGGTGTTGGTAAAATCTTTTGCCCGTATCCACGAAACCAACCTTAAAAAGCAAGGTCTTTTAGGATTGACTTTTGCTAATGAAAAGGATTATGATAAAATCAAGGAGGATGATACTATTAATTTCACTGATTTAACCCAGTTTGCTCCCGGAAAACCATTAACATTAGAGTTCGTTCACGCCGATGGCACCAAAGACATTATTCTGGCGAACCATACTTACAACCAAGGTCAGATTGGCTGGTTTGTAGCAGGTTCAGCTTTAAACTTAATTGCTGCCGGAAAAGCTTAATCTTTAAGATTTATTCCTATTAAAAATGCTCTGTGAAAACAGAGCATTTTTTTATGTAGATTTTCAAAATGAATACTAATAAATACATTTGTAGTATTCAATAAGTTTAGCTGAAAGTTGCTTTTGAGGTATGATTTTAGTTTTAATAGGCTTAAAAATGAAACTTCTCATAAAAAGCATTATTTCAGGGGGTTGGATCAATTTTTATGCCGAGTTTGTTAATTTCAATAAAATAAGTTGTTAAAAAAGATGCTTTTTTTACTTTAAAAAGTTAAATTCGCTTATCGGGTAAAATAATTGCTTTTTTTGAGCCTATAATTCAGAAAAGTAATTGCATTCAGAGCGTATAATAATAGATGTAAATGTAACAGATAATGGTTTTCAGGTTAATAGCAATTTTGTTTTTTTTCAGTGTTGGTGCTTTCTCACAAGAAAAGTATATTAAGCATAAAATCTCACAAGGAGAAAATCTTACTGTAATTGCTAAAAAGTACGGAGTAAAACCAAAAGATATTACAGCAGCAAATTCTAATGCACCCAAAGTTCTAAAGTTAAATTCGGTTTTGTTAATCCCAAATCGCAATAAAACAGTTGCTAAAACAGCTACCAAAAAGCCTGAGGAAATTATTGCAAATGTTACTGCCGAAACTACTCCAGGCTCTCATGAAGTTGCTGCCAAAGAAACGCTTTGGGGAATTTCTAAAAAATACAATGTTTCAGTTGATGACTTAAAAAAGGCCAATCCGCTTCTGGAAAGTGAAGGTTTAAAAATCGGACAGCAAATTGCTATTCCATCCAATACAGCTACAACAACTGCAACAACAGTTCCGGTAATCGAGAAAGTTCAGGAACCTGCAATGGTTGAGGTAACCCGGGAAGTTTTGTCAAAAGAAACGAAATATGCGATAGCAAAGGAGTTTGGGATAACCGTTAAAGAACTGGAAAAACAAAATCCTGCAATTAAAAAGAGACTAAAAGTGGGGTACCTGCTTAAGATTAATGTTTCTCCGGAAAAAGCAGCAGCCTTACAAGAAATAAAGCCTATCGAAACCACAACATCGACACCATCCATACAAATTGCTGAGGAAACTGTTGTAAAAAAAGATTCCACATTTGTTAGAGGAATAAGTAATAATTTGGAACTTATTGAGCAATTGATTGTAAATGCAACAGAGAATATTGGGACTCGTTACCGGTCAGGCGGAACTACAAAAGCTGGTTTTGATTGCTCAGGATTAATGATTTGCACCTTTAATAATTTTGACATTAAACTGCCTAGAAGTTCGATCGAACAATCCAGAATTGGGGTTAGAGTTGACACCGATGCCGCGCAAAAAGGAGATTTAATTTTCTTTAAAACTAACGGAAGACGCCGCATCAATCATGTTGGAATGGTAGTCGAAGTGACCGAAGGTGAGATTAAGTTTGTGCATTCTTCTACACATGGTGGGGTAATGATTTCATCTACAAAGGAACCTTATTACCAAAGAAGTTTTTCTCAGGTAAACCGTGTTCTTCAATAGTTAAGCAGTATTGTTTTAAATTCATCTATTGGAAACGGCTTGTTTAAAAAAGCACTTACATATTTATTTGCCGTAATTGCAGCAATTTCGTCAGGATCTAAAGTCGATGAAAGTATGTAAATTTGAATTCCTTTTTTTATTTCTTTTTTTAATTTATGAAATTCTTCTAAGAATTCAAAACCATTCATTATTGGCATTTGAATATCCAGTAAAATGATAAGCGGATGGTCATTGTTTTTAGTAACAAGCCACTGAATTCCTTCTCTGCCATTATTCGCAATGATGATCTGATCGATATCAAGGACTTTTGTCAGTAGTTGTTTGATGACAAGCTGATCAATCAAATTGTCTTCAATGACCAGGAATATGGGCTTAATTTCCATGATAATTTGGAATTGCTACAATAAATTTACTTCCGATAGTGTTTTCAGAGAAAACAGAAATACTTCCTTTGATGTTTTCTACAGCTTCTTTTACAATGTAAAGACCTAATCCCGAACCTTTGTTTTTGTTCGTACCAAAATACATTTCAAAAATATTGTTTTTAAATTCATCTTTAATTCCAATACCGTTATCTGTTATTTCAATTTTGTCGTAACCCTCTTCCGTATAAGTTTTAATCGAAATAAACATTTCCTCCTTATTAATGTCAGCGTATTTTATAGCATTCGAGAGCAAATTCGAGATAATGATTCTCAGACGCAAGTCATCGCTTTGAATGGTATCGATTAACAGTTCTTTTGTGAATTTTATTTTATTGGCATTTTCAATATGCATCAACTGTGAAATGGATTCGTCAAATATTTCTTTTAAACTGACAGGTTCTATAATAACTTGTTTGCGTTTATTTTTAGAGTAATCGATAATATCAACTATAAACTGATCCTGCCTGATAAGACTTTTGTGCATAAGTGTCAGGTAGTCTCTGACTTGCTGAATGTCATCTTCAAGCTGGGTAATTTCGATCAATCCTTTTAGTGATGTTATAGGTGATCTTAAATCGTGTGATGCGCTATAGACAAATCGGTCCAGTTCATGATTTACATGGATTAGGTTTTCATTTTTTTCTTCAATTTCTTTCTTCGAAATGAGCAGACGTTTTACCATAATCGAGTAATAAGTGCATACGCTTATTACGATGATCAGAATAAAAATAATATTGGTGATGATGAGAAGGCTTTTTATTTTTCGTGTTCCTTCTCCTAATGTATTCAGGAAGTTACGTTCGTTAATAGTGAGTTTATCGCTGATGGTACTAATTTCGTTAAGAAATTTTTGCTGACTTGCCGGTGTCAGCAGATTTTGTTTGATCTGGCCATCGACTTGCTGACCCAACGTGGATAATTTAGCGATTAATTCGTCACCCTGACCCCATTCGTGAATCGCTTTTGCCAAAAAAGAGACATCTTTGAAGTTTACAAACAACCAGACAATATCATCCAGGTCATCTTTATGATTTCGTCCTGTCAGAAACCCTTTTCGGGCAATTTCGCTGTCTCCATATTTCAAAAGCGATCTCCTCGCAATACCATCACCCTGAGGGACTTTTAATTCCTGAGAAAAGAGCTTCCATTGGTTTGTATCTTTAGTGAAAAGGTACATAATGAGATATCGTACCGCATCCTTTTGTCCTTTTGAATAATGTGATTCACCATGGACATAAGCCCTGTTTGCGGAGAGTATTTTTATGGTGAAAAAGTTGATACAGATAAGTAAAGCGCAGGAAATAAATACAATTATCAATAGAATGAAAACATTCGGGAAACGTATATTTTTAAAAAACGGACTCTTAGACATAGTTTTCAGATTTGGAGGTTAATACTGCTTTTTCTGTTAAGAGCGCTTATTGTTGAAGGAATCTTTTAAAAAAAATCAGGTTACTGAGAGTGTTGTCTTTTGACGGTTTTAAAATAAACAATTGTTAATAAAAGATTGATTTTTCAAAATTGTTTTATGCATGCATAAATTTAGTAAAAAAAGAACAGAATTTTAGAATTAGTGTTTTTTTTCTTACGAGATAATTGTTTTTTGTTCCAGTTTTGTTGTAAATAAATCAAATGTATTCTGTGAAGGCTCTTGTTTTAAATTAGAAAGACTAAGAAAAGGAAAACAATTTTAAAATTTAATAGATAAGAACAAACTGAAAAAAGGTTAAACAGAAAAGTTTTTGTTTAACAATTCTTTGATGAATAAAAAAGAAGTTCTTCTTGCGGGGTATAAAAAAAACTACAACTTTTGGCTGAGTTGTAGTTTCTAAGTATTTACAGATAGGATGGTAGGTATATTTTATTCTTATCCATGCCAATAGTGCCCACAGCCATTTTTACACGCTGTATTTCTTCGTTCAGTGTCTGTTACTTTAAAAATCCAAAGTAGTGAGGTTAGAATTTTTTTGTTCTCGTTTTCAGGAAGTTCCGCTAGTTTGTAAAAAGCAATTCGTGTTGGGAAATTTTTTAAAAGTACAATCGGGGTATAGGTTGATTTTAATGGAATAGTATGAATAGCATTTTGATAAGTTTCTGTATTGTAATGCATTTTTTCGGGAATAGAGTTGAAGATATAATTTTTTAAAGTGGTAAAAAGTCTTTCGAAATTATATTCAGCATCTTCTAATAAAAGCTGTACCCCAATATTAAAGTCTATTTTATCTTGGGCAATCTTATTTATTATTATCTCTTCTTTAGACAGTTGTTCCATAAAGATATTTTGATTCCATTTTTATAGTTTGTTGTTCTGCAATATTGAACTTTAATTAGTACTAAAATATAGAATTACTCTTGTAATTGTTTAGTAGTTGTTGCTTTTTAATCTCCTGAGATTTGATAATTTCTGAACGAAAAAAAAAATCATGATTATCTAATAGGATTACTCCGTCTAAGGACTATAAATAAGAATCTAAAATCAACACTCTAAAATCTTAAATTTCAGAAAAAAGTATATCTTTAACCAACCGAAAAACTAAAATTATGCAAGAAAACGACCAGGAACATTTTAAAAGAGAACTTGGATTATTAGACGGAACCATGCTTGTGGTAGGTTCTATGATTGGATCAGGAATATTTATTGTGAGTGCCGATATCGCCAGACAGGTAGGTTCGGCAGGATGGTTAACTTTAATTTGGCTGCTCTCCGGACTGATTACAGTTATAGCCGCAGTAAGTTATGGTGAACTTAGCGCGATGTTTCCAAAAGCAGGAGGACAGTACGTGTATTTAAAGGAGGCTTACAATAAACTAATTGCCTTTTTGTACGGATGGAGCTTTTTTGCTGTAATTCAGACCGGAACAATTGCTGCGGTAGGAGTTGCTTTTTCAAAGTTTGCGGCTTATTTATACGAACCATTAAGCGATGAAAATATACTTTATGAATTAGGTTTCTTCAAACTCAACGCCGCTCAGTTGGTTTCGATTTTTACAATTATTGTATTGACCTTCATTAATAGTAGAGGGGTGAAAAACGGAAAAATTCTGCAAACTGTTTTAACCATCATCAAAATTTTGTCATTGTTGGGATTAATTATTTTTGGACTAACCTTAGGAGCAAAAGCTTCAATCTGGGATGCCAATTGGACTGATGGCTGGGTGACACGTAGCTATAATGCCGAAAGCGGTTCATGGCTGCCTATTAGTGGAACCACTTTGATTACCGGAATTTCTGCCGCAATGGTGGGGTCGTTATTTTCCAGTGATGCCTGGAATGGAGTTACCTTTATTGCAGGAGAAATAAAAAATCCAAAACGAAATGTTGGTCTAAGTTTGTTTTTAGGAACTTTTATAGTAACGATTATTTATGTGCTAACCAATTTGATGTATTTGGCGGTAGTTCCGTTTGAGGAGATTGCTACAGCTAAATCAGACCGAGTAGCGGTAGTGGCTTCGCATTACATTTTTGGCAATATTGGTACATTGATTATAGCAATAATGATTATGATTTCGACTTTTGCCTGCAACAACGGATTAATTATGGCAGGTGCGAGAGTGTATTATACGATGGCAAAAGACGGTGTTTTCTTTAAAAAAGCAGCTGTTTTAAACGAGTCCAGTGTTCCTGGATGGGCTTTGTGGGCACAGTGTTTCTGGGCTTCGGCTTTGTGTCTGACAGGAAAGTATGGAGATCTGCTGGATTTTGTAATCATCATTGTATTGATTTTCTATATTTTAACGATTTACGGTATTTTTATTTTGAGAAAAAAGATGCCGAATATTGAAAGACCTTACAAAGCTTTTGGATATCCGTTTTTGCCTATGTTGTATATTGTAATCGCAAGTGCAATCTGTATTTCGCTATTAATTACCAAATTCTCGACTTGTGGATGGGGAGTTTTAATTATGCTGACCGGAATACCAGTGTACTACCTGAATAAACCGAAAGAAGTTTAAAAGGAGGTGCTAAGGTGCTGAGATATAAGGTTCAAAGGTTAAGTTTGTTTACAAGTTTTATGTACCAAATGGGTGCCTGCAATTTTTTAACTTTGATATTTACTTCAAAATATAGATGCCTTGTCTTTGACAAGGCATTTTTTTAGTCATAAAATTTAGTGTCTCCAGAAATTTGCCAGATCTGCATGCAAAAAAAAGAGATTTTCTTATGTGGGCAGTCTGGCTGAGCGAAGATGAAGCTCCTTTTTTATATGAAATTTTTCTTAAAAGAGACTACAGATAGGTGTGTTCAGAAATTGCTCCAAGTATTTATAAAGCATGTGATTTCGCAAGATCAAAAGCCCCAACGGAGCGGAACAGAAATCTTTGAGAGAGTTCTTTTTTGGTGCTCTGTCCTGAGTAAAAAAAAACACTACTTATGCGCAAAAGCAAAAAGTAGTGTTCTAAATGTAAATAATCCTGGAAGCGGGCTTGTGTAAATTAAGCGATTTCGGCTTCAACAGTTGATTCTATCGTTGAATTAATAATAGATAAAGTAAGAGGATCTGTTTCTCCTGAAAAGAAAGCATCCAAAATTTCCTGAAATACAGGATTTGTATTTTCTACCAAAGAGAAAAGCGTCATAGACGAACGTAATTTACGAGCGTCTAAATCTCCTAAAATTCCATCGGCTGATTTTCTTTTAAAAGTTAAAAACAACTCTGAAATTTCGATAAGATGTTTTCCTAAAATAGGGTGTTCTAAAAACTCGGTTGCTTCTTTTAGATCGTTAATGGCGTAATAATTTGCTGTATCGCTCTTACCCAATCCTTTTATCTGAGGAAAAATGAACCACATCCAGTGTGTCTCCTTTTTTCCTTTTTTGATTTCGGAAAGAGCAGTAAGATAAAGTTTGTTTTGTGCATCTAAAAAACGCATTAAATCATTGTTTGAATAAGCCATTGTGGTATTGTATATGTAAAAAAAGGTTGCAAAAGTAGTAAAAAAGATAGGGTTTTCCTAGTAAAAGGTTCATACACTGAGGATTTTAACTTTTTGAGGAGGAATTTTCTACACTATTTTAGAATAGAAATAACGCCTTTTTAGTTATTTTATTTCAGCACAAGTTTTAGAAAATCAGCTTTTTCTGTTCGTTCTCCTAAAGGTTAAGTTGATTCTTGGTAAAACATCGCGTGCGGTTTTTGGAACCTGATGTTGCCAAAAACTATTGGTTGTTCCAGACATTAACAGAAAGGAACCATGATGAAGCGGAATCTCTACCTGCGGGATTTCTTTCCGGAATTTATGACGCAATCGAAACATGCGGGTTTCTCCAAAAGTGACCGAAGCAATAATGGGGTCTGGTCCGGAGTTATGTTCTTTATCACTGTGCCAGGAAACACCATCATTGCCATTTCGATATAAATTAAGCAGGAGACTATTAAATTCAAGTTGGGTTTCTCTTTCGACACGGCCTCTGATAGTTAATAAATCATAAGTCCAGTCAGGACCATTTGGATCTGCTCCAACATTATCTTTATCTTCGTACCATGAAATCATTCGGGGAGCTGTAACAATTTTATCATACATTTCCATTTCATATTCTCTCCATTTCGTTTGATGAAGTATTCTTTCATAAAAACGATCGGATTCTTCTTTGGCAAAAAAGTTGTCGATCAAAATAAGTTCTGCATCAGGCAAATCAAATATTTTTTTTCCTTTCAAGCCTGTGGCAAATAATTCGGTATCGCTAAATAGTGTCATAAGTCAATACTTTAAGTTTATAGCTCTATTTTTAAAATTAGATTCGTTTTATATTCTTGATGTCAGCAAATTTTTGTTGAAAAACACTTTTCGGGGATTCTTTTCTGCATAAGCAAAAATCAACTGTACAATGTATTGATTGCTTTTATATGGTGTGGCATAATTTTTTACTTCTGAAGGATCCGTAATCGCAACATCCAACGGAATATATCCCATACCATAAAAATGACCATTTTCTATCCAAATGCAACTGCGTTCGTGCGCTGTTCTTCCTTTTTCTATAATGGCAAAAGTGGGTCTGTTATTTAATAAAAAATCAATAGCATTGTCGACTTGCTCATTGTGGAGGAAGGTATCCGGCAAGTCTTTTACATCATTATTTTGAAATAGTTCTCCTTCTTCAGGTTTTGAATATTTGCAAAATCTATAATCAATTTCAAATCGTTCTGCTAAACCCCGCAGTATATTTGTTGCTTCGTGTAAACTACTGAAGTGCTCGATACACGACTGAAATTTATTGAGTTTTCCAATAGCCAGGTACTTGTATCCATTACGGGCTTCATATTGATACAATCCAAATTTCGGTTCAAATCGCTTTAAAGCTCTATTGTAAGTTGGCCAAAGATGTTTGATTTCAGTACATTCTAACAGAAGTGCCATCAACTCGTTGCCACAAATTTCATAGGAAATAGAATAAATATCCCGTAAGAAATGTTGTCTTTGCGGATTGATATTGTGGCCGCTGAAATGAGAAGCAACGCGTTTTTTTATATTAACTGCTTTTCCCACATAGATTACTTTTTTTACCTCATTATAAAAATAATATACGCCTGGTTTTTCCGGTAAATTATTAAAATCTTCCGGCGGAAGGTTAGGAGGCAAACGCTGATCCTGTGCCGTGTTTTTGATCATTTGTTCCATATGACCTTCGTCGTCCCATTCCAGTAATCGAGAGAACAATATAGCAGTAGCTTCTGCGTCGCCTCCGGCACGATGCCTGTTTTCTAAAGGGATGTCGAGCGAATTGCAAAGTTTTCCTAAACTATAGGAGGCGAAACCCGGTCTGATTTTTCTGGCTGCGCGAACGGTACATAACTTTCTGGCCGTCCATTTGAATCCGGATGCCTCTAGCTGGTGGCGAACAAACGAATAATCGAAATTGACATTATGAGCAACAAAGATCCGGTCGTTTAGCAATTCCATTACTTTTTCGGCAATATCATCAAAAATAGGAGCATTGGCTACCATTTCATTGTTGATACCCGTTAAGGCAAAAATGGGAAGCGGTATTTCCTTCTGCGGATTTACGAGCGTCTCAAAGCGTTCCATTACTTTTTTGCCGTCGTGAATGACAATGGCAATTTCTGTAATGCAGCTGCCACTGGCGTTACCACCTGTGGTTTCAATATCGACTATGGCATATTCCTGCTTTTTCATCTTATTTGTATAATGTCTAACTTATTTCTTTTTAGTTTTCAGTCTCAGTCTCAATGTGCATTTTTTTAAGGACTGTTTATTTGGCTGAAAACGGTGTCGACTGTGACTGAAAACTAAAACTTCATTCGGTGTCGGGGTAAATTAATTTCATGTCCTTGCGGATAAGGCTCCCGATGTGTTGGGCTGACATCTTCTTTTATCTGACGCTGTGTTTTAAACTGATCTTTAGCATCCATATAACGCGGATCGGGAATAAAAGGCATTTTGGCCATTTTGGTTATGGTAATGGTTGGAAAATGATAATCGACTTCGACATTTCCTAGCAAAAGATAGCAGCCACCTCCCTGAAAAGGATAGTTTGCGAGACTGTCCGGAAAATGTGCGGTGTCAAAATAAGTACCTTCATGATCGATCCAGGTGCCAAAATACATGGTTCCTTTTTTGGTAGGAACCTGTTTTCTTGAAATCAAATAAGCAAGCATGCGAACCTGTTTTTTATGGCAGGCTGTTAAATCTCTGGCCATGATATCACCTCGGTATTTAGTTTGTAAAAGGTCAAAAACAGTACAGGAAACAGGAAAACTCAAGAGCTCAATCTCATCAAAGGCATCTTCATATAAAGAACGTTCCAAAGTAGGAAGTTTGTATTCTTTTGCCGGTTCCTGTATCAGCCTCAGATTTCTGTTTTCGGGTTTGAAATTGTTCAAAAGCAAACTGGCAATAACTAAAAGCTGATTTTTGGTTTTTCCTGTAAAACGAAAAGCATCTATAAAAATTAGAATTTTCATGTTTTCAATCCCGATAGGAATTCTGTTGATAAAGTCCTCCAATGAAAGAAAAGCACCATTTTTCTCGCGTTCTGATTCGATCAAATGAGCTGTTTTGGATTCCAGACTCTGCACATGCATAAAACCCAGATAAATGTCTGTACCGTATAAAGTAGTCTGATATTCACTTTTATTCACGCAGGGGTTGTGTATGCTTCCGCCTGACATACGTGCTTCGTGTACATAAACCTCGGTTCGGTAAAATCCGCCCTGATTGTTGATTACCGCTGTCATAAATTCTACCGGATAATAAACTTTCAGGAACAAGCTCTGATAACTTTCTACCGCATAAGAAGCCGAATGTGCCTTGCAAAACGAATATCCCGCAAAAGATTCAATTTGACGGTAAATTTCCTGACTCAGTATTTTGGGATGTCCTTTTTGAGCACAGCAGGCAAAAAAATTGTCTTTTACCTTTTGCAAGGCTTCAAGTGATCGTCCTTTTCCGGACATCGCTCTACGCAGGATATCACCATCTGCAGCGGGTAGCCCTCCATAATGTTGTGCGATTTTGATCACATCTTCCTGATAGACCATAATGCCGTAAGTTTCGCCAAGCTGTTCTTTAAAAACGTCATGGAAATACTGAAACTGATTGGGGTTATTATGGCGAAAAATATATTCTTTCATCATTCCGGATTGTGCTACACCAGGGCGAATGATAGAGGAAGCGGCTACCAGAATTTTATAATTGTCACAATTCAGCCGGCGTAGTAAACCACGCATGGCAGGGCTTTCGATATAAAAACAGCCAATAGTGCGACCCTGAGCCAGATAAATGTTGCATAAAGCTTCGTTTTTAGAAATCGAAGTATTGCGAATATCGACTTTTATCCCTCTGTTTTTCTCGATGAGTTTTACACTGTCATCAATATGGCCAATGCCTCGCTGACTCAGGATATCGAATTTTTCGAAACCGATCTCTTCGGCAATGTGCATGTCGAAAAGCACGATAGGAAAGCCTTTTGGAGGCATTTCTAATGGCGTATAATTCGTAATAGGTTCTTCGGAAATCAAAATACCACAGGCGTGCATACTGCGTTGATTGGGGTATTTGCTAAGCATTTGACCATAATACTGAACCTGTTTTACAATTTTATTTGTTTCGTGAAGCTCTTCGGGATTTTTAGCGAGCATGTCCAGTTCTTCTTTCGGAAGACCAAATACTTTTCCCACTTCTCTATAAATAGAACGGTATTTAAATTCGACATTCGTACCGCAAAAAGCCACATGATCTTTGCCGTATTTCCCGAAGATATATTCCAAAATTATATTGCGTTCCTGCCAGCTCCAGTCAATATCAAAATCAGGAGGAGTTTTGCGGTTGAGGTTTAAAAAACGTTCAAAATATAAATCCAGTTCAATAGGGCAGATATCGGTGATTCCGAGACAATAGGCGATAATACTGTTGGCACCGCTTCCACGACCAATATGCATAAAACCCTGACTGTTGCTGTATTGTACAATATCCCAGGTGATGAGGAAATAGCCACTGAATTCTAATTCATCAATAACTTTCAGCTCTTTTTCGACACGTTTTTTGGCTTCCTGATTCTCGTCTTCATAACGGTTTTTGAATCCTTCCCAAGCCAGAGCAGTCAGTTTTTCTAAATCTTCCTGACGACTATTAGTATAGAATTTTTTGTTTTTTGGAACTCCAAAATCATATTCAAAATTACAGCAATCAATTATTTTCTGAGTATTGCTTATAATTTCAGGATATTTTTCATAAAAAGGCAAAAGAGATTCCGAAGACTGCAGAATTTCAGAAGCTTTACAGTAATCAGATTCGGTTAGTTTAGATAAGATAACATTAGTATCAATGGCCCGGAGAATTTTATGCAGATTGTGTTCTGTTTTAGTCCTAAAAGTAACAGGCTGTAAAATGACCATCTGATTCATTTTATTTTTGTGTTCGGATGTAAAAAGCTTGGAAACTTCGTCTGTTCGAATCCCGATGAATTCATTTTTACGAAGAACTTCCGGAGCATTTTCTAAAGTATAAATCACGAAAACGGATTTAAATTCAGGTGCAATTGAAGGCAAAAGTTCTCCGCTGAAATTATGATGGGTTAAGAAGCGGTTCATTTCTGCCAAACCTTCCGCATTTTGTGCCAGACCAATATATCGGAATTGATGACGGCATCGAAATTCCATTCCCACTAAGGGTTTAATCCCTTTTTCCTGGCATGCTTTTATAAAATCATAAATTCCGGTAACGGTATTAATATCTGTAAGTGCCATTGCTTTTACCCCACAAGAGACGGCCTGGCTAATCAATTCTTTAAGCGGAATTGTGCCATAACGTAATGAATGGAAGGAATGACAATTAAGATACATTATTTGGTACGTTTTAAAATTTCGTCTTTAGTATTGGGTTTAAAAGAAGCCCCCGCGCAACGCATTACAGCATCATAGCCATAACGGTTTTTTATTCGGTCCATAGCGGCGTAGAGTGATAACATTTCCTGGGTGTCTTCAAAAAGATCAATTTGATAGGTTCCTCGTACAAGCCCGCTAAAGCGAATACCAATTAAGCGAAGCCGCATTCGACGTTGGTAGACCTTATCAAATAATTCGGTTACATTTTTGGTCAGAATATGATCTGCAGAGGTATAGGCAATTTTAGATTGTTTGGTCTCGGTATCAAAATTGGCATAACGTATTTTAACCGTAATGGTCGAAGTCAGCCATTGTTCAGCGCGAAGCTGGAAAGCCAGTTTTTCGACCATTCCTAAAAGTATTCTTTTGAGTTTTGCAATGTCAATCGTATCCTGAGAAAAAGTAGTTTCGGTAGATATTGATTTTCTTTCCGTATAAGGTTCAACGGGAGTGTGGTCGATTCCGTGTGCTTTTTTCCAGAGCTCCAGACCGTTTTTACCAATCATTTGCTGTAGCACCTCGGCAGGCATTTCGGCCAGCGTCTGAATTTTGCGAACACCAATTCTGGACAAAAGCTGAAAAGTAACTGCTCCGACCATTGGAATTTTCTGAATCGATAAAGGATTTAAAAAGTCCTGTACATTTTGTTCCGGAATTTCAAGCTTTCCTACCGGTTTGCCTTCTCCGGTTGCAATTTTAGAAACCGTTTTATTAATCGATAATGAAAAACTAATAGGCAGACCGGTTTCTTTCATTACAGATTGAGCCAGCTCATTAGTCCATTTATAGCTGCCGTGAAATTTATCCATTCCGGTAATGTCGAGATAAAATTCATCGATGCTTGCTTTTTCTAAAACAGGTGCTTTTTCCTGAAGAATTTGTGTAACATCATGCGATAATTGCGAATACAATTCCATATCGCCTTTCATTACTTTCGCATCAGGACAGAGTTTTAATGCCATACGAATGGGCATAGCAGAACGGACTCCGAATTTACGGGCTTCATAAGAACAAGAGGCAACAACGCCACGATCACCACCTCCGATAATTAGAGGTAATCCTTTTAATTGTGAGTTGGTTAACCTTTCACAGGATACAAAAAAAGTATCCAGATCCATGTGTACAATTGCCCTTGCCATTTTCTTGTTTTTTGGAATAAACAAAATTAGCACAGATAATAACATTTTTCGTATATTTGCTGTTCCAAATTATAACAAATTAATTATGTCCTTATTTTCAGACAACATCAGAGCATTAAGGGTTAAGCATAAAATATCGCAGGAGAAATTAGCTGAAAACCTGAGTATTACAAGAGGGAGATACGTGAAATATGAAGACGGAACTTCGGAAGCACCGTATGACATTTTAAAGAAAATCGCCTTGTATTTTCATACCAGTATCGATTTATTATTGTCAGTCGATATTCGGAAAATAAACATCGAAAATTTGATAAAACTCGAAGGGAATCGGCTTATTCTACCTATTCAGGTCGATAATTTTGGAGAAAATTATATCGAAATTGTATCCCAAAGAGCAAAAGCAGGTTACCTGAACGGATACGCCGATCCGGAATATATTGAAAGTCTACAGCAGGTTTCTCTTCCGTTTTTAGGTCCTGGGAAACATCGCGGATTTCCGGTCGAAGGTGATTCAATGCCGCCACACGAAGACGGATCGATTATTATTGGACGTTATGTGGAAAGGCTGGGAGAGGTGATGGACGGTAAAACGTATATCCTGATTACCAAAAATGAAGGAATGGTTTATAAACGTCTCAATAAGAACAAAAAAAATAGTCTGGTTTTAGAATCAGATAATAGTTTTTACCCCAATTATGAAGTGAAAGCTTCTGATATTTTGGAGATTTGGGAATACGAGTGCAACATTGGCCGTTCGGACAAAAAACAGCAATTGTCTGAAACGGAAAGTATGAAAGAACTGCTTCTTCAGGTCAAAAGAGAGGTGATGGAGATTAAGAATAATACGGCGAATACATAAGATTTCAGAACGAAGATTAACGATTTTTGATCTAAACCCGATTTATAATTGATATCCGTTTGTCGGTCTGAGCGGAGTCGAAGACCCTTTTACGCCAGGAAGCCCTTCGACTCCGCTCAGGGAGACTATAGTCAATAAAAAAACTAGAAACTTTTACAAATGTCGTTAAGTTTGGAGATTTTAGAACAAAGATCAACGATTTTTGATTTTTGATCTCGTGTCGTTAAATAACGAAATTATCGATTAAAACATCTGAAGTCAACAATCGTTAATCAACAATCTTATTTAAGATCTAAACCTTCAACGAAAACCAAAACGTACTTCCCAGGCCTAAATTACTCTCAACACCAATAGTTCCGTTTTGAGCCTCAATAAATTCTTTACTGATGGCGAGTCCTAATCCGGTTCCTGATTTCTGACTTCCCGGAATCTGAAAATATTTATCAAAAACTTTGTCTTTGTAGCGTGCATCAATTCCTTTTCCGGTATCAATAACCTGAAACGTAATTTGATCGTTTTCTTCTTTTAAGCGGATGGTAATCGTACTTTTTTCAGACGAGTAGGTGATCGCATTCGATAAATAATTAATCAAAACCCATCCTGTTTTTTCACTGTCGGCTTTTACATTTTGCAAGTGTTCATTGGCCTCAACGATGAGTTTTATTTGTTTTTGCTCTGCCTGAATTTTTACCGCTTCGGTAGCATAATTTACAATGGCGTACGGATTGCTTTTTTCGATATTTAACTGGATATTCCCGGTTTCTAATTGAGATAAATTAAGCAATTCACCCGTAATTTTCAATAAACGCTGACTATCTTCTTTAATGCTTTCGACGAGTTGTTTCTGATCGTCGTTCATCTCTCCCGTTTTATTATTCTGAAGCAATTGAAGACTCAGTTTTATAGACGCAATCGGTGTTTTTAATTCGTGTGAAACGGTTGCAATAAAATTAGTTTTTGCAAAATCGAGTTCTTTAAATAAGGTAATATTTCGAAGGATGATAACATCTCCAATATTAATTTCCTTTTCTTCGCCTGTTGGAGTTATGGTGATATTGATCGTTTCTTTATCAAAATAACTTTCTTTTCCGTGGGCAAAAATCTTCATCGGCTGTTTTTTCTGAGAATCATTTGCCGGTTCTTTCAGGATCAAAGAGCGAATCAAATCATTGGAAACTGCCAAAGCAGAAGCGGATTGACCAATAACATCTTCCAGTTTCATTCCGATAATTTTCAGAGCTTCGTCATTCACAAACAAAATAACACCTTCATGGTCTAGTCCAATAATAGGATCGTGCATGTTATTGATTAAAGTTTCCAGACGTTTTTTCTCAAAGAATAATTTGTACAAACTACTATTGTTGTATTCCTGAAGTTTTTGCGCCATGGTATTAAAAGATTTTGCCAGATCACCGTATTCATTGTGATTGGTAAAATGCACCCGTTCCGAATAATTTTTATTGGCAATTTCTTTAATACTCTGGGTCAGTTCCTTAATCGGATTAGCGATATTATTGGGCAGATTAACCAGTAAATTAAAAGCGATTAAAAAGCAGAGCGTTCCTACAATAGCAATCCATAAATTGGCATTTTCGGCGGTATGTTTGGCAATATCGCTTTTTTGTTTGATGGCATCGAGATTGAGTTTCATAATCGAAAAAATATCCTGCCTGATTTGCGCTTTCACCATTTCGTTAGAACCGTTTTTTTCTAAAAGGGCAAAGTCATTTTCCAGTTTGGCAGTGGCTTCTTTTTCTCCGGGTTCTGTAACATTGTGGGTTTGTTTCTCCAGATATTCCTTAAAAGTATGAATCGTACTATCACTATTCACTTTGATTTCATCTAGTGACAAAATCATATTTCTGGAATATTCCAGCGTATTGTAATTTGCTTTCAGAATATTTTCGGTATCTGCTTTTATCAGAAACACAGCATATCCGCTTACTAATGAGAGTATAATAATCATTAAAAATAATAATCCGACTCCCAGATTCAATTTGGTTTTAATTCTCATAATTTATTTTTTATGTGAAATGTAGTTTGTAAAATGTGAGATGTTATTGGTGAGATGATGTTTTCGCTTCATACTTTACATCTCACATTTCACATGAAACATTTTACATTTAAGACAATATAACAAGATCCACATTTGATAAAGACAGACTATTTAACAGACGTCTGAAAATGGTTGTAGACAAAATTACTTTAAATAAATTTAAATGTGGTTTTCCAATACAAACCGTTGTGATTTGTTTTTCTTCAACAGTCATTAAAATAGCATCTGCGATGTTTTTGTTCTCTACTTTAATCACTTCGGCGCCCAGTTGTACGGCCAGTTTAAAATTATTAATCAGATAGCGTTGTTTGTCTAACGCAATTTTGGTACTGCTTTCTTTTGGAGTTTCTACATATAAAACATACCAGGATCCATTGTAATAACTAGCCAGACGCGCCGCTTTTCTGATTACAATTTTGGCTGTTTTATCGTTGCTGCTAATACAGGCCAGTAATTTTTCGTGTCTTAAAGCATGCAGTTGAGGTACTTCGTTTTCTACTTTTCGCACTACCTGGCTGGCTACTTCTTTCAAAGCCAATTCACGCAACTGTAAAATTTGTTCCGATTTGAAAAAATTAGACAAAGCGGTCTGAATCTTATCTGCTGTATAAATTTTTCCTTCTTTCAGCCGCGCAATCAAATCTTCAGAGGTCAAATCGATATTTACAACTTCATCGGCCAATCGTAAAACATTATCCGGAATACGTTCCTGAACATCAATACTCGTGATGCGTTTAACGTCTTCATTTAAACTTTCAATATGTTGAATATTTACTGCCGATATCACATTGATTCCGGCTTCCAGAATTTCCAAAACATCCTGCCAGCGTTTTTCATTTTTGCTTCCTTCAACGTTGGTGTGTGCGAGTTCATCGACAATTACAACTTCGGGTCTAAGGTTGATAATGGCCTGTACATCGAGTTCTTCCAGCTCTTTCCCTTTATAGAAAATGGTTCGCCGTGGAATCACAGGCAAACCAGATAAAAGCTCATGCGTTTCTTTTCGCATGTGCGTTTCGATGTAACCAATTTTTACATCAATTCCATTTCTTAAGAGTGAATGTGCTTCCTGCAGCATCCGATAGGTTTTACCCACACCGGCACTCATTCCGATGTAGATTTTGAATTTTCCCTTTCGTGATTTCTGAATTAAATCGAGAAAGTGCTGTGCATTATTTTCTTTTTCCATATTTTTTGCTTTAAGCAATAAGCTGTAGGCTCTAAGCAGTAAGACGAAAGCTTACTGCTTAAAGCCTATGGCCTAAGGCTAAAAAGAAATCGCCAGCGAAGTCGTTACAAATGTATTGGTATCCGTTGGGAGATTGTTTTTTGTGAAAATTTCATCTTTACTGGAAAGATTTCTAGCTTCTATTCTAAACATTACATTGTCAGTTACTAAGTAATCAAAGTTAGCTGAAAATCCGTAAGTTTTAAAACCATTTGGAGTTTCTGTGGCAATAATTACTCCTTTTTCATCACTGTAATATTCGCCACGAGCTGCCAGCTGGATTTTATCTGTAGGTTTGTATTGGACAATCAAAATCGGAGAAAACCAGGTGTCGTATTTGTTACTGTTTTTAGCCGACTGTTGTGAACCAATATCAAAACCAGCCGTGATGTTTGTTTTGTCGGTTACTTTAAATTGTCCGTAGAAATTATTAAAGTAACGCCATTTTTTGTTGATATCCGGTTGTTCATTTCCAACATAAGTGCTCCAGTTTAAAACCACTTTGTCTGTTGGTTTGTAAGTGACCTGAGTTCCAAAAGCCGGAGTTTGGTTGCCTTCTACTTTTTGGATACGCTGCCAGCCGTTTAAATACATACCGGCTAAATACCATTCTCCGGACTCCGAAGTGTAACCAATTTTAACTCCCGTTTCATAATAAGGAGAGTTTTCAGCCAGAATTCCTCTGGTAAGATTTTGACAATCCTTTCCAATAGCACTTTCAAAACCAAGATGCGAAGGCATAATTCCCGCATCGACCCATAAATTATGAGAAGAAGAAATCTTCACTCCCACATTTGCTTCATATACATTTTTTAATAAACCTTGTTCGGCAGCCAGGTTGTACTCGGCGTAAGTTCCGGCCATCAGCGCAAAATTTCCGCGTACATTGCCTTTGCTGTAGTTTACTTTTGCTAATCCTAAATTGATGTTCATTTCATTACTTCTATTGTAGTTATAAATAAACCCCGGGCGAGTATGATTATCCGGTTTTGCGAAATCATAGCTGTAATAAACGTCTACATATCCTGAAAATGTAAACGGACTTTTAGATTCTTCCTGAGCATGTAAATTGCTAAAACCAAAAGCGATTAAAGCAGTAAGTATTGTTTTTTTCATTTTGTTTTGATTGTGAGGAAACAGTGTCCTCGGGTAGTAATTTATTTAGTAGATTTTTTAGGAGCTAATCCCGCTATTCACTGCAATCTTTTGTGTCCTCCGCGGCGGACACAAAAGGATTTCCGTTTCTATCGGGGCTAGGGTATTTGGGGCAAAAAGGGGTTTTGTATTATAATCGATTTTATATCCGAACAGGTTTCCAAAACCTGTTCGAAGAAAAACCTTAGAATCTTAGTATCTCAGTACCTTTATTTCAACTGATCAAGAGCAATGTTCAATTCCAGTACATTCACCGTTGATGGACCTACAACAGCGGTATTGATTTTAGATGCTACCAAAGCTTTCACTTTAGCTTCGTCTAATTTTCTTTCTTTGGCAATACGTTTTACCTGAATCAAAGCACCTTGTGGTGAAACATTCGGATCTAAACCGCTTCCTGAGGCCGTAACCATATCGGCAGGAATCTCTGATTTTTTCAGGTAGGGATGAACGATTAAGAAAGTATCCACTCTTTTTTGAACCAAAGCCAGATATTCCGCATTGCTTGGTCCTTTATTGCTTCCCGCACTTCCGGCAGCATTATAATCTACAGCCGAAGGTCTTCCCCAGAAATAATTGGACTTATCGAATTTCTGACCAATTTTTTGGTACCCTACCACTTTTCCGTTAACCGAAATGGTTTCTCCTTTTCCTTGATTTGGAGCAAATTGAGCGATTCCGTAGATTGCCAGAGGATAAATAACGGCAAACAAAATTACGGTGATCAGTGTAAGTTTTAATAGTGAAAGTATATTTTTCATTTTTTTATTTTTTAAGTTTCTGAGATTCTAAGTCTCTAAGATGCTAAGGAAAAAACTCAGAACCTTAGCAACTTAGTTCCTTAGTAACTTCATGTTTACATAAATAGAGCAACAACTATATCAATTAACTTAATTCCGATAAAAGGTACAAGCAAACCGCCTAAACCATAGATCAATAAGTTTCTTTTTAAGATCGCACTTGCTCCGATTGGTTTATAATCGACACCTCTTAAGGCTAATGGAATCAATATAGGAATAATCACCGCGTTAAAAATTACAGCCGATAAAATAGCACTTTCCGGACTGTGCAGACGCATGATATTTAAACCTTCCAATGCCGGGATTGCCGTGATGAAAAGAGCAGGAACAATAGCAAAATATTTCGCTACGTCATTGGCAATGGAGAAAGTAGTCAGCGTACCACGAGTCATTAATAACTGTTTTCCAATTTCGATGATCTCGATTAATTTTGTTGGATCATTGTCAAGATCCACCATGTTTCCGGCTTCTTTAGCGGCCTGTGTTCCGCTGTTCATGGCAACACCCACGTTAGCTTGTGCAAGAGCAGGAGCATCGTTGGTTCCGTCACCCATCATGGCAACCAGTTTACCCAGATTTTGTTCGTTTTTAATGTAGTTCATTTTATCCTCAGGTTTTGCTTCGGCGATAAAATCATCAACACCGGCAGCCTCGGCAATAAACTTCGCAGTAAGCGGATTATCTCCGGTTACCATCACCGTTTTAACGCCCATTTTTCTCAAACGGTCAAAACGTTCTTTCATTCCCGTTTTAATGATATCCTGTAATTCGATAACCCCTTGAACCTGATTGTCTTTAATAACCACCAGCGGTGTTCCTCCTTTAGACGAAATATCAATTACCTTTTGAGCAATATCTTCAGGGAAAGAGTTTCCAGCCTGCAGTGCTATGTTTTTGGCGGCATCCTGAGCCCCTTTTCTAATATTGGTACCGTCTTTTAAAACAACTCCGGAAGTTCTGGTTTCTGCGGTAAATTTGATTAAAGTAGCACCTTCAATGGATAATTTACTGGCAAGTTCGGCTCCTGCCAATTCTACGATACTTTTCCCTTCCGGAGTGTCATCTGCCAATGAACTTAGCACGGCTGATTTTATAAAATCTTCTTCTGAAACCCCTTTCGCAGGATAAAAATTCGTTGCTTTTCTGTTTCCGATTGTAATGGTTCCGGTTTTATCTAAAAGTAAAACGTCAATATCTCCGGCAGTTTCAACCGCTTTTCCTGATTTTGTAATAACGTTAGCACGTAATGCTCTGTCCATACCCGCGATACCAATAGCTGAAAGCAAACCACCAATTGTAGTTGGAATTAAACATACAAACAAAGAGATGAAAGCCGCAATTGTGATAGGTGCATTTGCGTAGTCAGCAAACGGTTTTAAAGTCACACAAACAATGACAAAGATTAAAGTAAAGGCAGCCAGTAAAATCGTCAAAGCAATTTCGTTTGGTGTTTTCTGACGGCTTGCACCTTCTACCAAAGCAATCATTTTGTCTAAAAAGCTTTCTCCTGGTTCAGACGTTACAATTACTTTGATTTTGTCTGATAATACTTTTGTTCCGCCGGTTACAGAGGATTTGTCACCTCCGGCTTCTCTAATTACAGGGGCGCTTTCTCCTGTAATGGCACTTTCGTCAATGGTAGCCAATCCTTCGATAATTTCACCGTCAGTGGCAATTAAATCGCCTGATTCACAAATGAAGATATCTCCTTTTTTCAATTGAGAAGAACTGATGTTTTTGATCTCTCCGTTAGGTAAAATTTGTCGGGCCGGAGTTTCTTCACGTGTTTTTCTTAAACTGTCGGCTTGTGCTTTTCCTCTGGCTTCAGCAATAGCTTCAGCAAAATTAGCAAACAACAAAGTGGCCAGTAAAATTAAAAATACAATTAAGTTGTAAATGAAACTACCCTGATCTGCAGCTCCCATTAAAATGGAAACACAAACAGCAAACATAATGGCGGTTCCTATTTCTACGGTAAACATTACCGGATTTTTGATCATCAATTTTGGATTAAGCTTTACAAAAGACTGCACCAAGGCTTCTTTTACCTGTTTGCTTTCAAACAATGATGTGGATTTATTATGAGTCATTTTTTTATATTATTTATTAGTTGACTGTTTATTTTAACACATAGAAACATAGATTTTTTCTTTTGAGATTAAGGACGTTTTACTTTCATACATTCACATAGCTATGTGAAAAAATGAGTTTTTCTTTAATTTTCTTTTGATTTCATAATAACTATGTTTCTATGTGTTTAAAAAACATCGTTTAGCATTGAGAAATGGATTATTTTAGTGTAAAATATTCTGCCAATGGACCTAAAGCCAACGCTGGGAAGAATGATAACGCAGCAATAATTGCGATTACGGCAAAAACCATTATTCCAAAAATTGTAGTATCCGTTTTTAAAGTTCCTGCACTTTCCGGGATGTATTTTTTACCTGCCAGTAAACCTGCGATAGCCAATGGTCCAACGATTGGAATAAAACGGCTTAACAATAAAACAATTCCTGTAGTGATATTCCAAAACGGATTATTATCTCCTAAACCTTCAAAGCCTGAACCATTGTTGGCTGCACTTGAAGTATACTCGTATAACATTTCCGAGAATCCGTGATGTCCCGGATTGTTAAGCCAGCCTGTTGCATTTCCGCTAAACCACCATCCCATTGCTGTGTCATTTGCTGCAAAATAAGAAGCTAAAGCTGTTCCGGATAAGATTAATAAAGGGTGAAGAATTGCGATGAAAGCTGCAATTTTAACTTCCCGTGCTTCGATTTTCTTTCCTAAAAATTCAGGAGTTCGACCCACCATTAATCCGGAAATAAACACAGCCAGAATAATGAAAATGTAGAAGTTCAAAATACCAACACCACAACCACCATAAAACGCATTCACCATCATGGCAAGCAATTCCATAGCACCAGAAACCGGCATTGAGCTATCGTGCATACTATTTACAGAACCTGTAGAGATTACTGTTGTAGCAATACTCCAAAAACCTGAAATGGCTGGCCCTAGACGAGCCTCTTTTCCTTCCATTGCTCCAGTGGTCTGAGCGATTCCCATTTTCTCAATAGCAGGGTTTCCGTTCATTTCGCTCATTACCGTTGGGATAACCAGTAACAGAAATCCAACCGTCATAACACCAAAAATGACATAAGATAATTTTCTTTTTTTCAGATAAAAACCTAAAGCAAAAATCATGGCAAACGGAACAATTAATTGTGCCCATAATTCAACCGCATTACTAAAATAAGTTGGGTTTTCTAACGGGTGTGCTGAATTGGCTCCAAAAAAACCACCACCATTGGTACCGATATGTTTAATTGCAATAAATGCTGCGGCAGGTCCGCGGGAAACTTCTACGGTATCACCTTGTAAAGTGGTAATTGCATCTTTTCCTTCAAACGTCATAGGAGTTCCGCTAAACAATAGAGCAACTGCTACAATAGCAGAAAGAGGCAATAAAATACGTGTACAGCTTTTAACAAAATAATTGTAAAAGTTACCCAGTTTTTCAGTTGTTCTTTCCTTCATTGCAGTGAAAACCATTGCAGCTGCGGCTAGTCCTACACCCGCAGAGACAAATTGAAGGAACATCAGTAACATTTGTGACAGATAAGAAACACCGCTCTCCCCTGAATAATGTTGTAAATTACAATTGACAACAAAGGAAATGGCAGTATTAAAAGCCAGATCCGGACTCATTGATGGGTTGTTATCGGGATTTAAGAACAACGATCCCTGGAACAATAAAACAAAGAAGCAAAGAAAGAACCAAATCATGTTAATACCTAAAAGAGCTTTTAAGTGTTGTTTCCAGTTCATTTCTTCAGTGGAATTGATACCGCTGATTTTAAAGATAATTTTTTCAATTGGATTGAAAATGGGGTCAAAAAGTGTTTTGTCACCTAAATAAACTTTAGCAATATATTTTCCTATTGGAATGGCTAAAACTATCGTGATGATAAAAATACCAATGACACCTAATAATTCTGTATTCATATTTTGTTTGTTAGAAATTAAATAAAGTTTAAGCTTTTACAGATACATGATAAGTATGATAAAGGCTAATGTCCAAGCCATGTAAACAGATACCAGAAATATTTTTTTGGATTGTGACTTTTTCATTTTTTTAGAATTTTTCGGGTTTAATTAATACGTAAACCAAATAGCCAAAAACGGCGATCGAAATAATAAATAGTGCTGTCATGATTTAGATTTTTTCAAAAAATTCAACAGATTTGAAACAGATGCCAAAGAGCAGGGCACCCAGTGCGAGTAAAAGAAAGGTGATTAACATAGATTATTGGATTATTAGATTATTGGATGTTGGATCATTAGATTGTGATTTGTGAGATGTTAATTGTGAATATGATTTCATTTTACTTTTCACATCTTACAGTTTACTAAAATCAGACTCCTGAAGTATTAATTTGTCGGATGTATTCAGCCTTAAGCGTTTGTGGAAAAAGATGAGAGATATTGCAGTGACGCATTTCCATAAAAGAAGAAACAGAGAAAACATATACATTTGAAATGGCGTTTTTAGTTTCGAAACTTCCGCTGATGAATAGGCGTTCAGCAAGTGCAAGACATTTTTTTGCCCGAACAATATTGCCGGATATAATTGATTTTTTGGTTATCTCAGCAAAGCGTTCCGCTTGTTTGTAGATTGAAGTGACTTGATTTTTCATGAGAATGAATTTTTGTGTTCTTCCCACTTATGCCAAAAGTCAGACCTAAATTGTAAAGGAATAGGTAAGGTGTTGTTGATAAACGAATTGCGGGTTTGTGCCAAAAATGAGGCAAAAAAAAAGCCTATCAAAATGATAAGCTTTTATTGAAATGATAAGGAAATTTTAAGTTGCTTGTGAAGTGTGAAAAGTAAAAAGCGAGGTGTAAAAGGTAAAAGGTGAAATAGGATATTTAAAAAGTAAAAGGTCAGAATTTCACAAATCGCATTTCACATTATCACATTGTCACATTGTCACATTACTACTGAATCCCGTACTCGTCTAATTTTCGGTACAAAGTTGCAATACCAATTTCGAGTAAACGGGCAGTTTCGGCCTTATTTCCTTTCGTATAGTTTAAAACCTTCTGAATGTGCAGTTTTTCAACACTCTGCATCGAAAAGGCCGACATTTGTTTGGTGTTTTTTTCTGATTGATGTTGCATTTCGTATGGTAAAACATCTGAGGTCAGCGTATCGTCACTGCTTAGAATAACCGACCTTTCGATAATGTTCTTAAGTTCACGAATATTTCCCGGCCAGGAATAATGCTCGAGCTTTTGAATAAAATCGTCCGTTACATGCAGTGTCTTTTTATTCGTTTTTTCAGAGAATTGTTTGACAAAAGAGTGCGTCAAAAGTGCAATGTCTTTTATTCTTTCACGTAATGGTGGCAGCGTAATCTCAAAAATGTTGAGACGGAAATACAAATCCGAACGAAAACGATGTTCTTCGCTTTCTATTTTTAAATCTCTGTTTGTTGCGGCTATTAGCCTGAAATTTGATTTCTTTGGAGTGGTATCTCCAAGCGGAATGTACTCGCTGGTTTCTAAAACACGCAATAATTTGGCCTGCAGTTCAATAGGCATTTCCCCAATCTCATCCAGAAATAAAGTACCGCCATTGGCCTCTTCAATAAAACCTTTTTTATCTTTTAAAGCTCCGGTAAAAGCACCTTGTTTATGTCCGAAGAGCTCGCTTTCGAGGATTTCTTTGCTGAAAGTACTGCAATTTAAAGCGACAAAAGATTTACCTGTACGATTACTGTTTTCGTGAATAGCTTGCGCAAAAACTTCTTTTCCGGTGCCGGTTTCTCCCGTTAGTAAAACAGTCGAGTCCGTTTTAGCTACTTTTTTGGCTAAATCGACAACCTGTTCGATTCCTTTTGATTTTCCAATAATAGTATTAAAAGAGTATTTGTCTCCAATGCGTTTTTCAAGTTGTTTTACTTTTTTTTGCAAATGCACTTTCTCGACAGCTTTATAGAGTAGTGGAATAATTTTATCATTATCGTCTCCCTTTACAATATAATCGAAAGCACCATTTTTCATGGCCCGAACACCATCAGGAATATTCCCGAAAGCGGTGAGTAAAATTACTTCAATTAAAGGAAAGCTGGTTTTTATGTTCTGCAAAAAGTCTACACCATTTCCGTCGGGCAATTTTACATCACATAAAACGACATCAATATCGGTTTGTTCGAGTTTCTTGAAACCTGATTTTAAATCTTTGGCTTCAATTACTTCAAATCCTTCCGATTTAATAATGCGTGCCAGAAGACTTCTTAGTTTTTCTTCGTCGTCTATAATTAAAATTTTATGTGTCATTTGGGGATATTGTTAAGGAGGGGAGTTAATTTCGAGATACAAATTTACTCTTTAAATCTTTTGACTTACGTATTGTGGGATAAATTTGAAGAAAAAAAGGAGGGATGAATTCAGGTTTAAAAAAGTAAAGCTTCCGGTTTTTTCTGAAATTGCTCCAGCGGAGCAAAATATTTATAGCAAATGTAATTTTCCGGTATCAAGAAGCTCCGGCGGAGCGAAATATAAATCTTTTGTTACGTTCTTGAATGAAGTGAAAAAATTTTATAAATATAGAATCTATGTCTCTAGTAGTTAAAAGCAATTATGCTAACAGATTATTGAAAGATAGTATTCACTAGTGTTCCGTTTTTACGAAAGAAATATTATAAATCTATTAACAACAGAAAATAAAAGGGATCCATGTAAATGAAGTAGTTTTGTATTCTAGCATTTTTTTATATGAAAAACCCAATTTCAGTCTCATTATTAGAGCTCGCTATCATTACTCAGGATAGCAATGCCAAAGAAACATTTCAAAAAACAAAAGAAATAGCGCAACTAGCAGATAATTTAGGATACAAGCGATTCTGGCTTGCTGAACATCACAATATGGCACATGTTGCCAGTTCGGCTACGGTGGTGTTAATTGGTTACATTGCCAGTCAGACTCAAAATATTCGGGTGGGTTCCGGTGGAATCATGCTGCCCAATCACTCTCCTTTAATAGTAGCAGAGCAATTCGGAACCTTGGAAATACTTTATCCGGGCAGAATCGATTTAGGTTTAGGAAGAGCGCCCGGTACAGATCAACCAACAGCTGAAGCTATTCGAAAAGATTTCTTTGAACAGGCACAGCGGTTTCCGCAAAACGTAACCAAACTTCAGGATTACTTCTCGGTAGAAAATGCAACAGCAAAAGTACGAGCATTCCCAGCCGAAGGAACAAATGTTCCTGTCTGGATTTTAGGCTCAAGTATGGATAGTGCTGCCCTTGCTGCTGCTTACGGATTGCCTTATGCATTTGCCGGGCATTTTGCTCCCCGACAAATGATACAGGCGTTTGAATTCTATCGTGAAAATTTTCAGGCATCAGATACATTGGATAAACCCAAAACCATGGCATGTGTCAATATCGTTGCCGCAGCTACCAATGAAGAAGCCGAAAGATTGTCTACAAGTCTCTATCAGATGTTTTTAAATTTAATTCGAAACGACCGCAAAGGATTACAACCTCCTGTAGATTCACTTGATGATATTATGAGTGAAGAAGAACGCTTCCATGTGAATCAAATGACAGCTTGTACTTTTACCGGAGATAAAATACAGCTGGAGGCAGATCTTAAAAAGTTTATCAGTTATGCACAGATTGACGAGTTAATGGTAACCAGTCCAATATTTGATCGTCAGGCTAAGCTTAAAAGTATTCAAATTACAAAAGAAGTTATCGATAGCCTAAATTAAATGACTACATATATATAATAGTAGATTGGTTTATTGTACTAATATAGTATATAACCCTACAGGTTTTGAAACTTGTAGGGTTTGTTTTTTTACTATCTATATATAAGGAGTAATTCTGTCCAGCTGAGCGAAAATGCAAGAAAAGTAGTTTCTGTCCGGCTGAGCGAAGTCGGAGCCTTTATCCGCTACTATCGGGGCTAGGGGATGGGTTTTCAAAGGAAAGATCGGTCATAAAACAAAAACTTCGGGTCTTTGCGTCATTGCGAGATTAGTAAAAACCCAGTAAAAATGGGGCTTTGTATCTAAGAGTTTCATTTGAGAGAAGAAA
>NZ_CAGKLC010000036.1 GCF_903469665.1 Flavobacterium sp. UGB4466
GAACCTGTGACCTTCGGGTTATGAGCCCGACGAGCTGCCTACTGCTCTATCCCGCGATGTTTCGGGTGCAAAGATACGCCGTTTTTTGAGAAATCCAACGAAAACATTAAAAAATGTTTTATTTTCTGTATTGAGTTGATATGACTACCTTTGCACCCGAGACCCTTGGGTCAAATGGTCCTCAGTACAATTAAATAATACACAAATGTCACATAAAGCAGGTTTTGTAAACATCATCGGGAATCCAAACGTTGGAAAATCAACATTGATGAACGCCTTTGTTGGAGAAAGATTATCGATCATTACTTCAAAAGCACAAACAACACGTCATAGAATCTTAGGAATCGTAAATGGTGAAGATTTTCAGTTGGTACTTTCAGATACGCCCGGAATTATAAAACCGGCTTATGAAATGCAGGAGTCGATGATGAACTTTGTAAAATCGGCTTTTGAAGATGCTGATATTTTGATTTATATGGTCGAAATAGGAGAGCAGGACTTAAAAGACGAAGCTTTCTTTAATAAAATCATCTATGCTAAAATTCCGGTTTTGTTATTGTTGAATAAAATCGACAATTCCAATCAGGAACAATTAGAAGAGCAGGTTGCTTTTTGGAAAGAGAAAGTACCAAACGCTGAAATTTTCCCAATCTCGGCCTTACAGAATTTTAATGTACCGGAAGTTTTTGGTAGAATCATTGAATTGTTGCCAGAATCGCCAGCCTATTATCCAAAAGATCAATTAACAGACAAACCGGAACGTTTCTTTGTAAACGAGACCATTCGTGAGAAAATCTTATTGAACTATAGCAAAGAGATTCCGTATGCGGTTGAAATCGTAACAGAAGAATTTTTTGAAGATGAAAAAATTATCCGTATCCGTTCGGTAATTATGGTAGAGCGCGATACACAAAAAGGAATTATTATCGGACATAAAGGAGCCGCTTTGAAAAAAGTGGGAATGGATGCCAGAATAGATTTAGAGAAATTCTTCGGAAAACAAATTCATATCGAACTTTACGTGAAAGTGAACAAAAACTGGAGAAGTAATGCCAATATGCTGAAACGATTCGGGTATAATCAGTAAACGTTTAATCGTTTAATCGGTTAATTGTTTAATCGTTGATTTGTCTCAGGTTTCAGGTTTCAAGTTCCGAATATAGAACCTGAAACCTGAAATAAAGAGTATAAAAAGAACAAAAAACTTAGGTACTTAGAAACTTAGCCTCTCAGCAACTTTTTTTAACTACCTTTGCAAAAAATTAAAATAAAGCATTTTGGATTAATAAGGGATAGAGTTTTAGGAAACTAAAAATCTAAAATTTAGAATCTGAAATCTAAAATTCAAAAAAATGAATAATAACATTGTTGCGATAGTAGGAAGACCTAATGTGGGGAAATCAACCCTTTTTAATAGGCTGATACAAAGAAGAGAAGCTATTGTAGATTCAGTATCTGGGGTTACCCGTGATAGAAACTATGGTAAAAGCGAGTGGAACGGAAAAGAGTTTTCTGTGATTGATACCGGTGGATACGTTCGCGGATCTGATGACGTATTTGAAGGTGAAATCCGTAAACAGGTAGAGTTGGCTATCGACGAAGCCGATGTTATTATTTTTGTTGTGGATGTTGAAGAAGGTATTACCCCAATGGATGAAACGGTGGCTAAATTGTTGCGTAAAGTAACAAAACCGGTTTTATTGGCAGTAAACAAAGTAGACAACGCCATGCGTGAGAAAGACGCGATTGAGTTTTATAACCTTGGTTTAGGAGATTATTACACATTCGCCAGTATTTCAGGAAGTGGAACTGGAGATTTGTTAGATGCTTTAATTGACGCATTTCCGGAGAAACCGGAAGTTGAGGTTAAAGAAGATTTGCCTCGTTTTGCAGTTGTAGGACGTCCGAATGCCGGTAAATCAAGTTTTATCAACGCTTTGATCGGGCAGGATCGTTATATTGTAACCGATATTGCAGGAACGACCCGTGATGCAATTGATACAAAATTTGATCGTTTTGGTTTTGAATTTAACCTAGTTGATACTGCGGGAATTCGTCGTAAAGCTAAAGTGAAGGAAGATTTAGAGTTTTATTCTGTAATGCGTTCGGTTCGTGCCATCGAGCATGCAGATATCTGTATATTGGTTATCGATGCAACCCGCGGATTTGAAGGACAGGATCAGAGTATTTTCTGGCTGGCTGAGAAAAACCGTAAAGGAGTTGTAATCTTGGTAAACAAATGGGATTTGGTAGAAAAAGACACCATGTCGACACGTGATTACGAAGAGAAAATCAAAAAAGAGTTAATGCCTTTTACTGATGTGCCAATTTTATTCGTTTCGGCTTTAACCAAACAACGTTTGTTGAAAGCATTGGAAGCTACAGTTCAGGTTTTTGAAAACAGAAAACAAAGAATTGCTACTTCAAAATTCAACGAATACATGTTGAAAGTAATTGAAGCTTACCCGCCTCCGGCAACAAAAGGAAAGTATGTGAAAATTAAATATTGTATGCAGTTGCCAACGCAAACGCCTCAGTTTGTATTTTTTGCTAACATGCCACAATACGTTAAAGAGCCGTACAAACGTTATCTGGAAAATAAAATTAGAGAAAATTGGGATTTCGCAGGAGTGCCAATTGATATTTATATCAGAGAAAAATAAAAAAATGTAATTTAAGTAAAATAAAAAATCGCTCAGAAATGAGCGATTTTTTTATTTTTTAAACTAAGAAAATTAAAAGCAATGGAATAAGAAGCTATATAACGATTGAAACGACAACGTATCATGAAGTGTAGTCAGAGTAAGTTTCTTTTTTTTGAAAAATGATTTGTGGTTAACATTATTTTAGGTGAAATTTGTTGTTAAATAAAAAAAATATGAAAAAAATTGTACTAGTAGGTTTGTTGTTATTTAGTTTAATAAGTTGCTCAGAAGATAAGGAAACGTCTGATGAAATTGCGATTCAAGAAACGTCAATGAATATTAATCTTAATTCGCCAAAAACGAATATTAGCGGAAAAGATGTAAAACGAGGGACGCTTCCTGTTGTTATTAACGCAGCCGTAATTATAGTTCAGCCTTGGACTTTAGCTGGTGGGATAGATCCAAGTAGAGTTGAAAGCGTTTTTAATTTTGACATCGTTTCAGATAATAAAGCAGGAGCTGCAGATGGATTCGAGATAAAAAACTTTAGTACAGGAACTTCAAGGATATTTGTTAGGGCTCATTCTAGCGTCCCAGGGAAAGGGTACGAATGGGTTTATGGTATCTGGACTGGTGAATCAAGTACGGCATCAGTAAATGATTTATTTATAAAATGGGAAGCGAAGCCTGTTGCTATTAATTATTTTATTCCTGCAAAAATAATGGATTTAATAGCTGGAGTAAATAACCCCGTTTCATTTACATTAGAGGCAATGAATGGTCGCATGATATCAGTGTTTCAATTATCGAATGAGTTAAAGAGTTGGAATTATAGTGCTACAGTGGAAACTACAATGGGATCAGGTAGTTCAGCAGGATTAATGACTGTTGATAAGACCCGTAATGCTGTAAGCTATCTTGACGGTTATTACACTACTGAAGGTAAACCAATAAAACATATTATTAATATTTTTGATGATAAAGGAGAAAAAGTTGCACAATATGCTGTACCAGCAGATGTAAAAAATGGAGAAAGTACTAATACCATATTTACAATACTTTCTGATAAAATACCTGCAGCTAATAAATTACAAACAACAATATTAGTTCCTGATTTCAAATCGCCATTACCCAGTGTAAAAGATATTTAATTAGCTCAAGATAATGAGTTTTGTGTATATTCAGTTTTAGAGTGTTTGCACTCAGTAATATAAAAAGGCCTCGACGTAATTCGAGGCTTTTTTTATGACTTTTCAATTCAGAATAGATTTTGATTTATGAAATGGCACGTTATATTAGTAAATGTTGAAACTGCAATAAACCTTTTAGCTCTTATAGAGTCTTACTGTCTCAAACGAACCATTTTCATGACCAAATATTTATATTTTCTGATTAGTTTCCTTTTTTGTTATGCGGCCAGCGCGCAGAATGATATTGTTATTAAAGGAACCGTAGTAGATATCAATACGCAATTGCCGCTTGAGCTGGCAACGGTTTATTTTACCACGGTTAAAGATTCTACCGTAATCGAATATGCAACAACCGATAAAAATGGAGCTTTTAGCATTACCACTAAAAAGTATGATAAACCTGTTTTTCTGAAGGTTAATTATATGGGATATCAGCCTTATTTTGAAGAAGAAAAGAGCATTCAGGAGAGTAAGGATTTTGGGAAATTGTATTTGCTTGAAAATGTAAACGCCTTAAAAAATGTCGTGATAAAAAGCGAAGCACCGCCAATTACCATTAAAAAAGACACTTTAGAATTTAATGCCGCTTCCTATAAAGTCCGCCCGGACTCCAATGTAGAGACTTTATTGAAACAATTACCGGGTTTTGATGTGGGAACCGACGGGAAAGTGACAGTAAACGGAAGAGAAGTCAATCAGGTCTTAGTTAACGGCAAAGCTTTTTTTGGTAAAGACGGCGCGATTGCCTTAAAAAATCTGCCCGCAGAAATAATCAAAAAAGTTCAGGTGTCTGATTTTAAAACGAAGAAAGAAGAGCTCTCCAAACAGGAATCTACTTCAGATTTTTCAAGCATCAACATTACGATAGACGAAAAGAAAAACAAAGGGTACTTTGGGAAAATATTGGGAGGTTATGGTTCCGACGATCGATATGAAAGCAGTCTGATTCTGAATTTTTTCAATAACAAACAGAAAATAAGTCTTTTGGCTTCTTCCAACAATATTAACTCCACAAGTTTTGCAATGGACGAGGTTTTTGATACGATGGGAGGCGGACGAAACAGTAAGGGAAACACTAGTTCAGGTAGTGGTAAAGGAATCACACAGTCGAATTTAGTCGGACTTAATTACTCCGATGACTGGTCGAAAAGCTGGTCGGGAATGGGAAGTTATAATTTCTCGAATTCGGTTAATACTAATGACAGCAAGTCAGATCAGGTGAGTTTTTTGCCCACCGGAAATATTGCCACTTCGGCCGATTCTAAAACCAGAAATGAAAATACCGGAAACAATGCGAATTTTGAACTGGAATATAAAATTGATCCCACAAGCCGATTGGTCATAACGCCAAAAGTCAATCAATCCCGTTCGAATAATAACTCGTCTTCATCAAGTTTTTCGGAAGATGAAAATGGAAATCCCTTAAATGAAAGTAGCGCTAAATCCTACTCGGAAAGTACCAATACGAGTTTGGGGAATACCATCAATTTTAATAAAGCTTTCAAGAAGGATTATCGTAATTTTAATCTTTCTTTTGACAGTAATAACACCAGTACAGATAGCGAGGCTCGAAATCTTTCGCAAACTATTTTTTATCAGGACAACAAACCTAATGATGATAGAAATCAAAGAAGCTTAAACAACAACAAAAGTGATGTTTATTCGCTTGAACTTGAGTATACCGAACCGGTGACAGATTCACTAAGGTTAAGATTTGGATCTAATTTTGACTGGAATAAAGAGATCAAAGATGCAAAAACATTCGATTTCGATAACGCAACACAATCGTATTCGGATTTGAATGAGTCTTTAACCAATTATACCACTTCAAAGCAAAATTCCTTCAGTCCGAAAGTTGGATTAACCTGGCAAAAGCGAAAATTTACGGTTAATTTAAACAGTAGAACTGCAATTGTAGCGTTCGACAATCATTCTTTATACCTGAACAATGCTACCGATTTGAACAAACGATATGCTTTGCCTTATGGCGATTTTCAGGTTCGATACAAATTTAGCCGTTCGAAAAATTTGTCATTCAAATACGATTATTCCAATGCGCTTCCTACGGCCGTTCAATTGATGCCAGTTTTAAATTTAACGAATCCGTTGAATACGATTACCGGAAATCCTGATTTGAATCCTATTGAGAAAAACAGTGCTAATATTAGCTTTAGAAACTATGATTTCCGCACGCGTTCCGGTTACAGTTTGTTTGTAAAAGGAGATTATTATAACAACGATGTGGTTTCGACTTCAATTTATGATGATAGTGGAAAGAGAACAACTACTTACGTCAATATTTCGGGAACCTACACGACCTCGATTGGGGGAAATTGGAATCAGTCGGTAAAAAGAGATGCTCACCTTTTTAGATATGGTTTGGGATTAAATGGAAGTTATTCTTTTGATAAAGGATTTACCAATGCTGTATTGTACAATGCAAAATCAACAGCAATTACTCCAAAGCTTAATTTTACCTATGAATACGGTGAGTTGTTAATCATTTCTCCATCTTATAGTTTGTCTTATAACGAAACTAGGTACGAGAATTCTTCAAGAGATGCCAGTTCAAATGTGGTGCACAGAATCAATTTGCAGACCACAAGTTATTGGCCAGAAAATCTGATTTTTGGAAATGATTTTGGCTACACTTATAATTCGAGTATTTCGGGTAATTTCAAAAAAGATTTTTATCTGTGGAATACCAGTTTGTCTTACGGTTTCTTGGATAAAAAAGTATATGCTAAAGTAAAAGTTTACGACGTTCTAAACCAAAATCAAAGCGCGACGACGTCGATTTCGGCAACATCAATCCGTGATGAAGAAAACACTGTTTTAAAGCGTTATATCATGTTCTCCGTAAGTTATAAAATAGGAAATTTTGCTGCTGAAAAAGGGAAAAAGAAGAGGCAAAGAGAAGAGTTTTGATTTCCAGGCGGAACAAGACAATAATGGTTTTTATTTGAAAGACAGCTAGGATGCTGGATTTTTAGACATTAGATTTTTGGAATTTGGAGTTTGAAATTTTAGAAATAAAAAAAACGAGGCAAGTTTTAAAAACCTGCCTCGTTTAGTGTATAAAATTAACTAACTGGTTATAATGAATATTTTAAAGTAATACCATAAGTTCTTTGATCACCAAGTACAGCGGCATATTGTCCGGAATTTCCACCGGCAGGCAGTAATTGCTCATAGTAATCTTTGTTTAATAAGTTACGACCCCAGAACTGAACAGATAGTCCGTCTGACGCGCGGAATCCTAAACGAGCGTTAAAAATAGCATATCCCGGAACCACTAGGTATTTTGAAGCAGAAGGACTTGATGAAAATTCAGAACGTGCATAAGAATCAACCGCTAAGAAGATTTTTCCTTTGTTTCCGAAGAATTTTGCATGGTCAGAAAGCTCACCTCCTAAAGATCCTGCCCATTTTGAAGCACCCGGTAATTCTGTTCCGGAAACATCTTTAAAAGCTACAGGAGCTCCAGTTTCTTCTAATGGAAGTGGTGCATTGGTAAACTTAACATATTTTGCATCTGTATAAGTAGCGGCTGCATTTACAGTCAAATGCTGGCTAAAAACAAAACTGGCATCAAGTTCAGCACCTCTTACACGTACTTTATCAGCGTTGGCAAGATAACCACGGTTTACACCAAGTTCGGCAGCCTGAACATTGGTTTGAAAATCTTTGATTTCCGTATTAAAGAAAGTCAGGTTAAAGATGGAATTTTTGAACGGAGAAGTTTTTACCCCAACTTCATAATGATTTACTTTTTCAGGTTTGATTACCGCCAGATCCAATAATGGCAGTCCTTTTGAATCTGTTGGAAGTCCTGCAACATTCACACCCACGGGTTTGTAACTTTTAGCGTAAGTCGCATAAGCATTGATTTTGTCAGATGCTTTATAAGATACCGTTATGTTTCCTGAGAAATCGGTGTTGTCTGTATTCGAAGCAAAAGACTGGTCTGAGTAAACCGATTTTTTAAGTGCCAGTAAAGCCGGATCAGTAGTTTGAAGACCACCGTAAGTCGTACGGCTGTAGTGAGCATCTTTTTTGTCAAAGTTATATCTCACACCCGGCAATACATGTAAACGCTCGGTAATTGCCCAGTCAACCTGACCAAAAACAGCAGCACTGGAAGCTCTGATTCTGGCATCTGTTTTAATTCCGTATCCTTCAAAAAGTCCCGGAGTTTTCCATAGCGGACTGGTACTGCTTTGTGAGAACCTCCATTGAGCATTACCGGATTCTTCTGTTCCGTTTGTTTGCGAAGTTTGATCAATAAAGAAGGCACCAACAACACCACTAAGTTTAGAAGTTAGTTGACCTGCGTAACGTACTTCTTGTGTAAATTGAGTCTGTCTGGTTGGGTTTTGAGACTTAGCCAAAACTTGTAATCCTGTAAAGTCTCTGTCATTTGATGGATCCCAGTTCCAAAAACGCCATGCGGTAGTGGAAGTAAGTGTTCCTGATCCAATTTTAGTATCAACGTTAAGAGAAATACCTCCCATGTCCTGTCCTGAACGCCATGGGGTATCGTGATCGATTTTTCGGTCAAAAGCATTTTGGCTTGGAAGCTGATAATTTAAATCTTTAATGATGGCATTAAATTGTCTGTAACCAGCTCTTTGTGTAGGCGCAACACCGGCTGCAACCTGCGCGTATCCATCCGGACGTTGCGTTGTGATATCGGCTGCCAGAATAATATTAGTATTTTCTGACGGAGTAAAAAGCAATTGCCCTCTAATTCCCTGATTGTTTAAACTGTTTGTAGGTCTTCCCGTAGCCACATTGTCGATCAAACCATCGCGTTGTGTACCTGAAAAGGAGATACGACCCGCTACTTTTTTACCCAATGCTCCGGTAACGGATGCTTTCGCCTGAAGAAAAGCATAATTTCCGTAACTCACTTCAAAATCAGCACCAGTAGTAAAACTTGGTTTGCGAGTGGTAATATTAAAAGCACCAGAGGTAGTATTTTTACCAAACAAAGATCCTTGTGGTCCGCGTAATACTTCAATTTGTTCTACGTCGATAAAATCAAGAGTAGTGGCTGCCGGACGGGCATAATAAACCCCATCTACATAAAAACCAACACCTGGATCAATACCATCGTTAGTAAGTCCGAAAGGAGAACCAAGGCTACGAATATTGATTCCTGTATTTCTCGGATTTGAAGAATATAATTGTACAGAAGGAACGAGTTCTTTAATTCGGTTCACATTAAAAGCTCCGGTTTGTTCTGCCTGTTTACCGGTAATTACCGATACAGCGATTGGCACGTCCTGAACTTTTTCGATTCTGCGTCGAGAAGAAACCACTACTTCAATAAGTTCGTTTTCTTCTTTGATGGTTATTTGTAGGGGAGTTATAGGTAAATCGGTAAGTTCGATCTCAGTGGTTTTATAACCTACATATTGAACTAATAAGGTTAACGGAAGTTTTCCTCTGCTGTCGATGCTGAATTTTCCGTTTTGATCGGAAGTAGTATTTGAGGTTGTCCCTTTTATAACAATGTTTGCCGCTTCTAAAGGGATGTTTTCGCTTGTTTTAACAACACCTTCAATGTTTTGCGCAAAGGATATGGAGAAAGTTAAAAAAGATAAGATTGTAAGTATATTTTTTGTCGAATTTTTCATTTTTACATTAAGTATATGTGATTAGTAGAATTTAAAATAAATTTTTTTTACCAACACATACACATTGTAGAAGAATAGTTGTTCACAGTTGTGAATGGAATAATATAATTTCTTTGCAAAAGATTTTTCGATACATCGATTGGTTGTGAATGTACTCTCATAGTTAAAACTTTAGTAAATGATTTGTTAATTATTTTTTGCAAATATATATATAAATTCTATCGATTTACTAGGAATTAAAAAATATTTTTTTATTTCTTGATGAGAGAGGCGATTGTGATGCCTTGCATGGCCTTAAGAGTCTCGTCCCGAATGATCATTAAACCATGTCTTAAGCTGCACTCTTCCTCGGTTTTACAATCTGAACATGGTTCGTAAAAGTTTAAGGAAGCACAAGGCAATAAGGCAATTGCGCCATCAAATAAACGGTGAATTTCTGCCAGAGTGATGTCATTTTTGGAGCGTATCAGATAATATCCGCCAAATTTTCCCTGCTTACTGCTTACCAAACGCCCTCGTTTCAGGTCTAATAAAATCTGCTCCAGGAACTTTTTAGGAATATTGGCTCCATCAGCGATTTCAATAGTTCTTGAAATGTGATTTTCTTCTTGTTCTGCTAAATAAAGTAAGGCCTTAAGGGCGTATTTTGCTTTATGTGATAACATCTTTTGTTTTAATTATGAATTATAAATTGTGAGTTGTGGGTTGTGGGTTTTGAGTAGTTAAACTTAAATTTTATTTTAAAATTTAAGTTTAAGGGGAAACCTGAAACCTGAAACCTGAAACCTGAAACCTGAAACCTGAAACCTGAAACCTGAAACCTGAAACCTGAAACCTGAAACTGTTTACCAGCCTCCGCTAGAACCTCCTCCAGAGAAGCCTCCTCCGCCAAAACCTCCGCCAAAGCCGCCTCCGCCTCCGGATGATCCTCCGCCGAAGCCTCCAAATCCGCCTCCGCCACTTCTTCCAAGATTGCTTAGAATGATGACATCGAGCAGGCTAGGGCCGCCACCTCCGCTATTATTGCCTGAATTGCCTCCGCCGCCTCTTTTATTTCGGGACAGTAAAATTAATACAATTACAACAATTATAATAAAAGGCAGGATTGGAAAATCTTTTTCTTTGGTTTGTTTGCGCTCGCCTTTGAATTTTCCTTTAAAAACATCAATGATAGCATCTGTTCCTTTATCAAGTCCGTTGTAAAAACTTCCGGCTTTGAATTCCGGAATAATTATATTTCGGATGATTGTTCCGCCAATTCCGGCAGTCAATCGGTCTTCGAGACCATAACCGGGATTTATGGCAATTTTTTTCTCCTTTTTAGCCAGCAGGATAATAACACCATTATCGTCTTTTGCAGTTCCTCCAATTCCCCAGGTTTGTCCCCATTTGGTTGCTAACTGACTTACATCTTCGCCTTTTAAACTTTCTATCGTAATCACTACAATTTGGGTAGTAGTCGAGTCAGAATAACGAATTAGTTTTTGTTCCAGCTGCGATTTTTCAGATGCATTTAAGATGTTGGCATAATCGTAAACCGAAGTTTGTAAACTTGGTTTTTCAGGTATTGTAAATTGTGCAAAAATACTGTTGCAGGTAACAAGCGCGATAAACAAAAGAGTAAACTGAAAAATTCTGTTGGAATTTGAGATTTTGTATTTGGAAATTTTCATTATTTATCCTTTTGATATTTCGTTTGATAATTCATTGCTGTCTCCTTCAGACCACGGAAAGTATTTTTTCAATTGTTCACCGGCATTCAAAATACCGTCGACAATACCTTGTTTAAAATTTCCGGATTTAAATTGTTGAATTAGGGCATCTTTGGTACAGTCCCAAAAATCAGGAGTAACCACATCATTTATACCTTTGTCTCCGCAAATTGCAAAAGTTTTATCAGCAACGGCAAAGTAAAACAAAACCCCATTTTGAAGCTGGGTTTCGTGCATTTTTAATTCGTAAAAAACTTCTAAAGCCCTTTCAAAAGGGACTTTAGAAGTGCTTTGTTCTATATGTACTCTAATTTCGCCAGAAGTATTTTTCTCGGCCACACGAATTGCTTCTACAATTTCCAGCTCTTCTTCTTTGGATAAAAAATCTTCTACTTTTGACATTGAAATAATTTTAGAGTTTAGATTGTTGATTTTAGATTATGATCTAAAAAACTGTTTTAGAATTTTACTTCAACTGGTTTGTCTGCACCTTCAACTGCATTAAAGTATGCTTTTTCTTTAAATCCAAACATACCTGCAAATAAACTATTTGGGAATGTTTTGATGTGGTTGTTGTAGGGTTTTACCGCTTCGTTGAAACGTGTTCTTGCCGTTAAAATCTGATTTTCAGTACTAGCCAGTTCGTCTTGTAATTTCAAGAAGTTTTCGTTTGCTTTTAATGTTGGATATTGCTCAACAGAAACCAATAATCTTGATAAAGAAGAAGATACGCCGCTTTGAGCTTTGTTGAATTCAGCAAGTTGTTCCGGTGTAATATTAGTAGGATCTACAGTGACACTTGTTGCTTTTGCACGAGCTTCGATAACAGCTGTTAAAGTTGATTTTTCGAAATCGGCAGCACCTTTTACAGTGTTTACTAAATTTCCAATAAGGTCATTACGTCTTTGGTAAGCTGTTTGAACATCTCCCCAGGATTGCTCTACAGTTTGGTTTAATGTTACCGCAGTATTGTTAATCCCTTTAACCCAGCTGTAAATTCCAATAAGTACAACTGCTCCAATAATCCAAGGCAAAAATCTTTTCATGTGTATTTAATTTAAGTTTATTTCTGATTTAATTAATAGGTTATAATTCGTTCTTAATATCGATTAATTGTGTTTTGATGGTCTCTAATTTACGTATTATTTCGAATTTATCTAATGTTTTCTTTTGTCCTTCTTTCAAATGTGTTTTGGCACCTTCAAGCGTAAAACCTCTTTCTTTAACCAAATGATAGATCAATTGTAAGTTGGTGATATCTTCGGGCGTAAACATTCGGTTGCCTTTGGCATTCTTTTTTGGTTTCAAAATGTCAAATTCGCTGTCCCAAAATCGAATCAATGATGCATTGACATTAAAAGCTTTGGCTACTTCGCCAATGCTGTAATATCGTTTATCTTTTGAAAGCTCAATATGCATGTTTCTTAATTTTCTATATTTATTCCAAAAATACTACTTTTTGCAGTATTAATCTAATGACTGATTTTCCTGGTTAGCCATTTGTGAAATGGCCACATATTCGACTGCCGAAATATTGCCGTAATAGAAGTTCAGCGGATTTACGACTTTGCCGTCTTTGTGTACTTCATAGTGACAGTGCGGTCCTTCAGATCTTCCTGTGCTTCCCACATAACCAATAACATCACCTCGTTTTACACGTTGTCCGGGTCTGCAATTGTATTTACTTAAATGCGCATACAAACTTTCGTAGCCAAAACCATGCCTGATGACCACATGATTCCCAAATCCTGATGCCGAATTATCGGCCCGCTCGATAACGCCATCTCCTGTAGCATAAACGGGAGTGCCTGTTTTGGCGGTGAAATCCATTCCGTTATGCATTTTTCGTACTTTCGTGAACGGGTCGGTTCTATATCCAAAACCTGAAGCCATACGGATTAGATTCTCATTTCGTACAGGCTGAATGGCCGGAATTGCCAGCAATAAATTACCTTTTGTACTGGCTAATTTTAAAATTTCATCTAACGATCGAGACTGAATCGCTAATTCTTTAGAGAGACGATCTATTCGTTTTGTGGTGTTTAAAACCAGTTGAGAATTGTTGTAACCTTCTAAATCTTTATATTTTCGGGAATCTCTAAAACCTGCTTTTCGAATAGAATCCGGAATTTCAGCTTTGTTAAAATAAACTCTGTAAATGTTGTTGTCTCTATTCTCCAATGTCTCGGCTACAGCATCGATTTCATCCATTTTTCTGTTTAGAATGGCGTATTGTAATTTCAGATTTTCAATTTCTCGTGCCTGTAAACGATCTTTTGGCGTTTCAAAATAGGGAGTATTGATTAAAAGTATAAAAACTAAAAAGCCAAATAATGCCGAAGCCAATAAAAACAGTAATGCATAGCCAATTTTAGCCCTTTTTCGGGTCTTTATTTTTGTATAAGCCAGATTTTCTGAGTCGTAATAATATTTTACTTTCGCCATATTTTAAAATACCCTATTTTTGCAGCTTGTAAAATAAGTTAGTCGAACAAATTTAATAAATGTTTCATGATGTTCGAAGCTTTTTTCAGGAATAAAACAATTTAGATAATGTGTCAATTTGATAATTAGATAATGTGATAATTGCGAAATTTATTGTTTTGAACTTTAATTTTTGTATTAAAAAGACGTAAGTATCACATTTTCAGATTAACATGTTTCTAATTAACTATCGCATTTTCAAATTGACACATTTTCTAATTTTAATATGAAATCACAAGACGTACGTAAACAATTTTTAGATTTTTTTGAGAGTAAAGGACACACTATTGTTCCTTCGGCTCCTATTGTACTTAAAGACGACCCAACCTTAATGTTCAACAACTCGGGAATGGCCCAGTTTAAAGAATACTTTTTAGGAAACGGAACGCCAAAAAGTCCAAGAATTGCCGATACACAAAAATGTCTTCGTGTTTCAGGAAAGCATAACGATTTAGAGGAAGTAGGTATTGATACCTATCACCACACGATGTTTGAAATGCTGGGGAATTGGTCTTTTGGAGATTATTTCAAAAAAGAGGCTATCAACTGGGCTTGGGAATTGTTGACCGAAGTGTACAAAATTCCAAAAGAAAATCTTTATGTTTCGGTTTTCGAAGGAAGTAAAGAAGATAATGTTCCGTTTGATCAGGAGGCTTGGGATATCTGGAAAGAATTAATCGATGAAGATCGCATTATTCTGGGAAATAAAAAAGACAACTTCTGGGAAATGGGAGATCAGGGGCCATGCGGACCTTGTTCAGAAATTCACGTTGATTTGCGTACTCCGGAAGAAAAAGCAGCCGTTTCAGGAAAAAGTTTAGTAAACAACGATCATCCTCAGGTAGTTGAAATCTGGAATAATGTATTCATGGAATTCAATCGTAAAGCTGATGGTTCGTTAGAAAAACTTCCTGCGCAACACGTTGATACCGGAATGGGATTTGAGCGTTTGTGTATGGCATTACAAGGAAAAACATCCAATTATGATACCGATGTTTTCATGCCTTTGATTAGAGAAATTGAAACTATCACCGGGGCAAATTATACCGTTAAAGCATCAAACGAAGCGGAAGAAAAAGTAAATATTGCGATTCGTGTAATTGCAGATCACGTTCGTGCAGTAGCTTTTGCTATCGCTGATGGACAATTGCCGTCAAATACCGGTGCAGGTTATGTAATTCGTCGTATTTTGCGTCGTGCTATTCGTTACGGATTTACTTTCCTGAATATAAAAGAAGCTTTCATCTACAAGTTAGTAGAAACTTTAAGTGAACAAATGGGAGATTCTTTCCCGGAAATCAGAACTCAAAAAGCACTTTGCTCGAATGTGATTCGTGAGGAGGAAAACTCTTTCTTACGTACTCTTGATCAGGGATTGGTACTTTTAGATGCTGTGATTCTGAACAATTCAGGAGATACTATCGATGGTAAAAAAGCTTTTGAATTGTATGATACTTACGGTTTTCCAATCGATTTAACAGCTTTGATTCTTTCTGAAAAAGGATTAAAATTAGATGAAAAAGGATTTCAAGAGCAACTGCAATTGCAAAAAGAACGTTCCCGTGCCGCTTCAAAAGTCACTGCAGGAGACTGGAATGTTCTGGTAGAAGATGATATTCAGGAGTTTGTAGGTTACGACAGATTATCGCATCAGGTAAAAATCACGAAGTACCGTAGAGTGGATAGTGTAAAAGATGGCGAAATTTATCAATTGGTTTTCAATGCAACTCCATTTTATGGTGAAAGCGGAGGGCAAACCGGAGATAAAGGATATCTGGAAGCTCAAAACGGTGATATCGTTTATATTATTGATACTAAAAAAGAGAACAATCAAACAATCCACCTGGCAAAATCGTTACCTGAAAATCTAACAGGAACATTTAACGCGGTTGTGGATGCGCTTCAGAGAGCAAAAACATCATCAAATCACTCGGCTACACATTTATTGCACCAGGGATTGCGTAAAATATTAGGAACGCACATTGAGCAAAAAGGATCTATGGTTCGAAATGCTTCTTTGCGTTTTGACTTCTCTCACTTCTCAAAAGTATCCGATGAGGAATTAAAAGAAGTAGAAAATTTTGTGAATGCAAGAATCCGTGAAAGTTTGCCTTTGATCGAAAAAAGAGCCATTCCAAAAGATCAGGCTTTGGAAGAAGGAGCAATTGCTTTGTTTGGAGAGAAGTATGGTGACTTGGTTCGTATGATTAAATTTGGTGATTCTGTCGAATTATGTGGAGGAACTCACGTGGCAAATACGGCTGATATCTGGCATTTCAAAATTATTTCAGAAGGAGCTGTAGCGGCAGGAATCAGAAGGATCGAAGCAATCACGAGTGAAGCTGCAAAAGATTATTTTGAGTCTCAGTTGCTTTCTTATGAAGAAATTAGAGAGACCTTGAAAAATGCTCAGGATCCTGTGAAAGCGATTCAGTCTTTACAGGAAGAAAATATCCAGTTGAAAAAACAATTGGAAATCTTGTTGAAAGATAAAGCCAAAAACATGAAAGGTGATTTGGCTAAAGAATTGCAGGAAATCAATGGCGTTCAGTTTTTAGCAAAACAAGTAGATTTAAATCCGGAAGGAGCAAAAGATTTGGCTTATGAATTGGGTAATTCGTATAACAATTTGTTTGTAGTTTTCGCCACTGCACAGGAAGGAAAGCCAATGTTGACTTGCTACATCTCTAAAGAAATTGTAGCAGAGAAAAACCTAAACGCAGGACAGGTAGTTCGTGAATTAGGAAAATACATCCAGGGAGGAGGAGGTGGACAGCCTTTCTTCGCCACTGCAGGAGGTAAAAATGTTGATGGAATTGCAGAAGCTTTGACGAAAGCAGTTGATTTTGTGAAATAAAGATTAGTCGATAAGCTTTTTCAGAGTACTAAATTGAAAAATTAGATAATGTATTTAAAGAAACTAAAATTAATAATTATTCTTTCGATTGTTTTTACATCATTTAGTTATTCTCAAAGATATCAAATATATGAGGGCTCATTTGAAAATTTAAATGATATTAAACTATTTAAAGTAGCGTTTAATTACGAAAATATTCAAGTGCATGGTTTTGATTCGGAAGAAGATTTCTTAAGAGAAAAAATGGAGAAAAGAAAATCTGATCCTGAAAAAGCGGCAAATTTCAGAAAGCATTGGTTTTCAAATCGGGATGAATATTACAATCCGGCATTTGTAAATTATTTTAATAATTATTTTAAAAAAGGAGAACGTAAAATTGTAGCTGATTCTCCCTATTTAATGAAAGTAAATTTAACTTGGATTTATCCGGGTTATGCTTTAGAACCTGCTAAGTTGTCTGCAACAATTGATTTTATTGATACAACTAATTCAAAAAAAATTCTAGTGGTACATTTTGAAAAAGTCATTGGAATTGAGAAAAAAACAATAGAAGTTGATGAATACGAAAGAGTTATTGGTGCATTTGAAAAACTCGCTAAAAACTTAGCTATTCAGTTAAAATAGACTATAAACCCGACAGGTTTTTAAAACCTGTCGGGTTTTGTATTTAATGTAAATTCAACAGTGTCCAGCTTCAGCCGGATGTTTCTTGAAGTTAAAAAGGAAAGAGCTTTAGTCAAACGTAACAGTTTGGCTAAAGCCCTTTGTGTTAATTTATCTTTATCTTGAAAAAAAACCTTAGTACCTTAGATTCTTAGCAGCTTAGCAACTTAGGGCCTTAAAAAAAATTATTTTCGTTCTCCTATTTGCTGGCGCCACATTGCATAATATAAGCCTTTTTCAAAAATTAAATCTTCGTGTTTCCCTTGTTCGATGATTTTTCCTTGCTCCAGTACAAATATTTTGTCGGCGTGCATTACGGTTGATAAACGGTGCGCAATCAGAACCGTGATCCTGTTTTTATCGGATATATTACGAATAGTAGTATTGATTTCTTCTTCGGTAATAGAATCTAAGGCAGAAGTGGCTTCGTCAAAAATCAATAAATTCGGATTTCTTAAAATAGCACGTGCAATCGACAAACGTTGTTTTTCACCACCGGATACTTTAATTCCGCCTTCACCAATTGTGGTGTTTAAACCGTCTTCGGCACGATGCAGCAGTTTTTCACAGCTCGCTCTTTTCAAGGCATCGTACAAGTCTTCATCGGTAGCACTGGGTCTTACGAACAATAAATTCTCGCGAATTGTTCCTGAGAATAACTGTGCGTCCTGGGTAACGAATCCTAATTGTTTTCTTAGATCCAGTAAGTCAATTTCTGCAGAGTCGATGTCGTTGTAGAATACCTGACCTTCGGCTGGGGTGTACAATCCAACCAGTAATTTGACCAAAGTTGTTTTTCCTGATCCTGAGGGGCCCACAAATGCAACGGTCTGTCCCTGTTTAATTTCGAAATTGATATTTTCAACCGCTTTAAATTTAGCGGTTTTGTGCTGAAAACTTACATTGGAAAAGAGTAAAGACTGAATCGCTCCAACATGCTTTGGGTTTTTTGGACGATATTCTTTCGGAGCGCTCAATAAGGTCTTAAAATTCTCCATCGAAACCTTAGTTTCATTTAAAGCAATAATGAAATTTCCAAGTTCCTGAAGCGGACCGAAAATGAAAAAAGTAAAGAAAACCATCGTTAGCAAATCACCCACAATAATCTTTCCTCCAAATAAGAAATAATACAAAGTAAAAACCACACAAGTTCTCAAAAAGTGTACGGTTGTGCCTTGGATAAAACTCAAACTTCTGATGAAACGGATTTTTTGAAGCTCCAGCTGTAGAATTTTAAACGTATTTAGGTTCAGACGTTTTTCTTCCTGATACGTCAATCCAAGACTTTTTACAAGTTCAATGTTTCTTAAACTTTCGGTGGTGGAACCGGCTAAAGCATTGGTTTGATTTACGATTTTTTTAGAGACAATTTTGATCTTTTTGCCCAGATACGAACTAACCAGAGCAATGATTGGCGCCGTGATCAAAAAGATAATTGAAATACGGTAATCGATTCGGGCAACATAAACAATCACAAATACAAAACCAATCACAGTCTGAAAGATTAAAGAAATCGATAGAGTGATTAATTTTTCGGAATCAGAACGTACTTTGGTAAGTTTGCTTAACGTTTCACCGCTTCGTTGGTCTTCAAATTCGGCAAACGGCAGGTCCAGTGATTTTTTAATTCCGTCTGTGTACATCTGCGCTCCGGTACGCTGAATAACAACATTGGTAAAATAATCCTGAAAGTTTTTGGTAATTCTCGATACCATAGCTGCACCAAGCGAAAGTCCTAACCAAAATGCTAATGATTTGATAAAACCTACGGCATTTCCGTCGTATTTATGCAAACCAACACCGCAATCCTGCATTAATTTACCGGTAATAATAGAGTCTGATAAACTGAAACAAATGTTGATTGTTGCCATAATCAAAGCAAAAAACAGTAACATTTTATGTTTGATTATATAAGAATACAGTAATTTCATAAGTGAATTTGAATTTATGGAAGATGTAAAAGTAGTGAATTGTTTAACACTGTTAAATGGATTTTTGTTATTAAAACTGTAATTTTTTTTACAGTTGAAATTGCTGGTGTTTTTTTTAGATGTAAAGCATTTTAATTTCTGCAAAACATCTTTTTTATTGGAGAACAAAATGAAACTTTAAGAAAAAAGCCAAGTATTTATATCGCATTTTAGTTTTTGATTAAATTTTATCAGTAATGAATTTAATAGATCTTGCTATTTGTTAGTGTGTTGGCGGCTATTTTGGGTTATAGTGCGCTTTTAAATGTGGAATCCCGTAAGGTTTTAGTTTTGGGTTGTATTAAGTTTGCGGCAAAATAAATTTAACCAAATCAAAATGAAAAAAATTTTATGCCTTTTTAGTGCTTTGGCTCTAGTAGTTTCTTCTTGTTCAAGTGATGATGCTGTTGATGCATCAGCTTCATTAAAACCATCAAAAATTGCTTTTTCTTACTCTGATCCTAAAGAGAATTACGCTACAGATATGAAATATGAGGGAAGCAAACTAGTAAGTGAAACAGATAGTGACGGTAGTATTCTTAAGTATTCTTATGTAGGTGATTTAATTTCAAAAATAGAAGAGTTCAAATCAGATAACGTACTTGTAACGACTACTGAATATAGCTATTCTGCAGGAAAGGTGGCTTCTGTAACTGTGAAAGATGCAGGTGCAACTAAGTATTATAAAACAAAATACACTCAAAATGGAGACGGTACTGTTTCTTTTGAAGGGTTTTATGTAAACGCCACAACAGGAGCTGAAGAAGAAGGTGGAAAGGTTGGAAAGTATACTTTTAAAGATGGTAACTTAGTTAAATCTGAAAGTTCTTTTTATGGTAAGGCAAATGCTACCTACACTTACGAGTATGATTCAAAAAAGACCCCTAATGCTAATGTTCCAGGGCTTAAACTTTTACTAGATGCAGAAGAAGATACTTCTGTTAACAATGTTGTTAAAATAACAGGGACTTCAGCTACTTCATCTTATGTAAGTACTTTCTCTTATGTTTACAATAACAATAATTTTCCAACGGAGAAAAAGCATTTTAGTGACAATGGAAAGTTAACTGAGACAGCTCAGTTTACATACTAAAAACAAATTGCAATTTATAAAAAAACCAAATACTCTTGTATTTGGTTTTTTTATTGCCTAAAAATTGGTAAAACCCGTATTCAAATTAAACGTCATGCAATTCAGAACCCGGATTTCATTTTTTAATCCGCGAGCAATAAGCAAATACAAGAAAATAGCTAGGTATTTATACGGTTTTTTGTTTTTTAGTTATTTTTTTTCTAAAACGCTTCTTGGTGTATGTTGTTCATTATTAGTGCTTTAGGTTTGTTTTGAGTTGGGTTGCGCGTTTTCGATGTGGAATCCCGTAAGGTTTTGATTATGAGGTGTATTATGTTTGTAATGCTAAAGATATTTTAGGATTTAATAAAATTTCTTTTGTGGATGAAGAAGGAACCGGAATTTTTCACAATGAAATTTCAGATACTTCAGGAAAGACTGTATGGTCTACCTAACAGTTATACCTATAATGCAGCCGGATATCCTGAAAAAAGCGTTGATAACATTGAAGGATTAAAATATACATCTGAGTATTTCTATTAATAGAAAGTTTAAAATTTGGGGGCGAAAAGTCGGGGGCATTTTTGTTTCTGGCTTTTTTGTTTGTGAAAAATAACCGAAATTTACACAAAACAACTTCATGCAATTCAGAACCCAGATTCCAATTTCAAAAAGCAGCAATCCAATCGATTATCATTCGAAGATCATTTCTATGGGATCTTGTTTTGCGGAAAACATGGCAGAGAAATTTGATTATTTTAAGTTTCAGAACGAAACCAATCCATTTGGAATTATCTTCAATCCTGTTTCTATTGAGAAAGTGATTCAGAGAGTGGTTAAACAGGAGTTTTTTACGGAGAAAGATGTTTTTTTTCATAACGGACGCTGGCATTGTTTTGAAGTTCATTCAGATTTGAGTCATTCCGATCGACAGGAGTTGTTGCAAACACTTAACGAAGCAATTGCCGAAACAAACAAACAAATCAAAGAGGGGACTCATATCATTGTAACCTATGGAACCTCATGGGTTTACAGGAATATTGAAAGTAACGAAGTAGTTGCTAATTGTCATAAAGTACCTCAAAAACAATTCACGAAAGAATTATTGACTGTTGATGTAATTCAGAAAAGTATCCAAAATACAATCCGTTTAATTCATGGTTTAAATACCAATATAAATTTCATTTTTACCATTTCACCGGTGCGCCATATCAAAGACGGTTTTGTAGAAAATCAATTGAGTAAATCGCATTTGTTTTCGGGGTTTCACCAGAATCTGCAATCTAAAATCAACAATCAGCAATTAGGATATTTTCCTTCTTACGAAATTATGATGGACGAGCTTCGTGATTATCGCTTTTATGCTGAAGATATGCTGCATCCGAATGCTGTAGCAATTGACTATATCTGGCAGCGATTCAGTGAAAATTACATCGCAGAGAATAGCATTTCGACCTTGCAGGAAGTAGGAGAAATTCAAAAGAGTCTGCACCATCGAAGCTTTAATCCGGAATCTGAACAGCATCAGAAATTTTTAGTCAAGCTTCGTCAAAAAATAAATAAGGTAGAAGAAAAATGGCCACATATTAAGTTCTAAAACTTCATGGACTTTTATGATGTTTTGATATTCAGAACATCGTAAATCTTTGCTGCAATTTAAAATATCAATTTCAACAGAGCAGAATTCTTTACGTTTCCGCTCGGTAACCACAATACCAAACGTAAGAAAATAATTATTTGTGGCTAAATTTTAGAATAATTACAGGTAATTATGTAAATTGTTAGAGTTTAAATTTTACAAATTTGTCTTTGCAGATTTGTCCAAAGCAAACTTTAATCTAAATGTGTTTTATTGACGTATGAATAAGAAAACCATTCATTTTCTAAAAAAAACACTTCGTGTACTGCTTTGGTGCATGGCTTCTGTAATTACACTTTTATTGCTTCTTATTGTATTAATTCAGGTTCCTTCCGTCCAGAATTTTGTAAAAGATAAGGCCATTACTTATCTGCATAAAAAGATAAAAACCAAAGTTTCGTTAGATCATATTTCGATAAAATTTCCAAAAGACATTGTTTTGGAAGGATTTTACTTTGAAGATCAAAAAAAAGATACCCTGTTAAGCGGGAAACGTTTGGAGTTGGATGTTGATTTGTTCAAATTGATCAACAGTGAATTGGAGATTAATTCGGTTTCACTGCAAAATACAACAGCCCGTATTTCAAGGGATAAAAAAGGAGCTTTTAATTTTGATTATATTAGTAAAGCATTTGAGTCTAAAGAACCAAAGGTTGAAGATCCGAACAGCAAACCTTTTAAAATTTCGGTTGTAAAAATAAATCTGGATAACGTCAGGTTTGATTTTAAAGATGATTTTTCTAAAAGCGACACTCGTGTAAAACTCACGCATTTTGATACCAAATTTAAGGAATTCGATTTAGATAAAATGAATTTCAACATCCCGGATATCAATCTAAGCGGGTTAAAGGTAGTTTTGAATCAGGATGTGATCGAAAAGATCGCTGAAGGATCAGTGCAAACGATAGATACCGTCTCGAAAAGAGCAGATTTCAATTTGAAGTTAGGAAACATCAGATTAGCAAAAATTGATATTGTTTACGACAACAAAGATTCCAAATTAGATTCCGGAATAAAACTGGATCAGTTGAATGTAGCCGTAAACAAAATTGATTTGAACCGTCAGTTATTGGATTTCAAAGCTTTCGAACTTAAAAATCTAAAAGGGAATCTACGTTTGGGGGCAAAAGACAAACAGCTTCAAACTCCCGATTTAGATACTACTGCCATAAAACAGGCAGGATGGAAAGTAAAGTTGAATGTTATAGACATCCAAAATATAGCGTTCAAATTTGATGATATGCAATCGAAACCAATTTCGAAAGGAGTTGATTACAGTCATATGGATCTGAGTAAGGTTAATTTTAAAGCAGAAAAATGGTATTATGGGAACGATACAATTTCAGGAAATATAAAAACACTGACCTTAAACGATAAAAGCGGCTTGAAGCTTGAGGCTTTAAAAACCAATTTCTTTTACGGACCAAAGAACGCGTACCTGAGCAATTTGTATTTGAAAACACCCCAAACGCTTTTTCAGCACACTATAAAAGTGGGTTATCCTTCGATCGCTTCCGTTTCCAAAGATTTGGGCAATCTTACTTTAGAGGCCAATTTAAATCAGACCAAAATTGGCTTTAGAGATATCCTGCTTTTTGCTCCCGATTTACAGCAATCCAATCCGTTTAAGAGTAATCCAAATGCCGTTTTGAAGGTCAATGCACGTTTGAGTGGGAAGATAAAAGATCTGAATATGGCCCAGTTCGAAATGAGCGGAATCGGAGCTACAAAAGTTGTTGTTTCAGGAAAGATAAAAGGGATGCCTGATGCACAAAAAGCGGATTACGATTTAGACATCAGAAAACTATCAAGCACGTCAAAAGACATTTATTCGTTTGTGCCTGCGGGAACTGTTCCAAAGAATATTCAATTGCCTTCACAGTTGAATTTACAAGGTAAGTTTAAAGGTTCTGTTGCCAATTTTAAAACCAAGCTGGCTTTCAGCAGTAGTTTCGGAAACGCAAAAGTAGATGCTTTGTTCGATCAGCGCGTGAAGAAAAAAGAAAAGTACGATGCCACCGTTTATTTACTTGATTTTGATTTAGGTAAATTGATTAAAAATGATTCAATAGGAAGAATTACACTTAAAGCAAAAGTAAAAGGTAAAGGTTTGGACCCGAAAACAGCACAGGCAGAATTTGACGGCTTGGTTCAGAAGGCTGTTTTTAATCAATACACCTATAAAGATTTGGCTTTAAAAGGCAATATCGAGAAAGGATCTTTTGTTCTAAACTCTGGAATGAAAGACCCCAACCTGCATTTCGATTTAACGGCCAGTGGAAATACCGAAGAGAAATATCCCTCCATTCAGTTAAAATTAAACCTGGATATTGCCGATTTAGAAAAATTAAATCTGCATGCCGGTCCGATGAAACTGCGTGGAAATGTTGACGCCGATATTGCCAACAGTAATCCTGATTTTTTGAATGGAAAAGTATTTCTTTCCAACATTCAGATTGCCCAGACAGCAGAACCTATTGTTCTCGATTCAATCAGACTGATTGCCTTTGCCGATCAAAATCGAAACAATATCAAAGTTTCTTCTCAGTTTTTAAATGCGGAGGTTGATGGGAAATACAAACTGACGACTTTATCGGCAGCATTAAAAAAATCACTGTCAAAGTACATCGATTTAAAAAGCCCAAAAGTAAAAGGAGAAACGGATGAGCAACGATTGGCTTTTACGGTGAAGATTGATAATGATCCCGTGTTGCTGAAACTGCTTCCTGAATTAACGGGGTTGGAACCTGTTACTTTATCAGGAAAGTACAATAACGTGTCAGATTCTTTGGAAATAAAAGGAAGTATTCCGAGAATTGTATATGCCGCTAACACCATTGCCGACGGGAAAATCAATATCGAAGCCAAAGAAAATGGTTTAGCATACAATGCTTCTTTTGGAACAATTGAGAGCGGTTCTTTAAAAATTCCATTTACAAGCTTATCCGGAAAAATTGAAAATAATGTTTTGGATTATGCACTTGAAGTAAAAGATGCTAAAGAGAAACAACAGTATTTTATTGCGGGAGACTTAAAGCACGACGGTTCAAAAAGCAGTTTCAGAATTGATGCTCAAAATTTTATTCTGAATTATGATAAATGGAATATGGATCCGGAAAATGTGGTGGAGTTTGGAGCCAAAAGATTGTATGTCAATAAATTTAATTTAGAAAATTCGGGTAATGAATTAAGAGTTCAATCATTAGGAGATCAGGATAATGCACCACTACAGGTCGATTTTGTAAATTTCAAAATAGAGACGATTATGAACATCGTCAAAAAAGATCAATTGTTAATGCAGGGTCTGATTAATGGACATGCACTGGTTGAAAATGTAATGACAAAACCCAGCTTTACTTCAGACATAAAAGTAGATCAATTTGCATTCAAAGGAGAACCTGTTGGAGATATTACAGTAAAAGTAGACAATAAAACCAATAATTTGCTGGTAGCCAATATTACTCTTAGCGGAGAAGGAAATGAGGTGAATCTGACTGGAAATTATAAAATCGACGATGGAAATCTGGATTTTAATCTGGATCTGAACAAATTAAATATCAAAAGTATTCAAGGGTTCAGCATGGGCAATCTGACTGAGGGAACTGGGTTTTTAGCAGGGAATTTCAAAATTACCGGAAATGCTGCCGCGCCAAAAGTAAACGGAGCACTGGAATTTAAAGAGACAGGTTTCAGAGTAACAAAATTTAATTCCTACTACAAAACAGCTGACGAAAAAATAACACTTCAGGATGATATTATCACTTTTGATACCTTTACTTTTCATGATGAAAACGACAATGAACTGATTGTAAACGGAACCATTAAAGCAACAGATTATACCAAATTTGACTTTGGCTTAACTGTAGTGGCGGATAATTTCAGAGCGATACATTCGCAAGAAAAAGACAATGATTTGTTTTATGGAGATTTGGTGTTAGACAGCAAGCTGAACATCAAAGGAACGCTCGAAAATCCTGTAGTTGGCGGCAATATTAAAATAAATAAAGAAACCAAGTTTACAGTTGTGATGCCGCAATCCGATCCTTCCATCGCTGATCGGGAAGGGATAGTTGAATTTGTAGACGAAGACAATCAATATCTGAAACAGACTGTTGCTATGGAGCAAAAACTCAATCAGTCACGGTTAGTTGGTATGGACGTCAGTGTGGCTATTGCCATCGACAAAGAGGCAGAACTTACCCTGGTAATCGATAAAGGAAATGGTGATTATTTGAACTTAAAAGGAGAAGCCGAACTTACCGGTGGAATCGATCCGTCTGGTAAAACAACTTTAACTGGTAAATATGAGTTTTCAGGTGGGGCGTATGAAATGAATTTCAACATGATCCGACGAAAATTTGATATTCAGAAAGGGAGTTATATCATTTGGAACGGTGAACCTACCATGGCCAATCTGAATATTACGGCGATTTATAAAGTAAACACCGCACCAATAGACTTATTGGGCAACCAATTGCCAACGGATAACCCTACGGAGCGAAACACCTATAAGCAGAAAATTCCATTTCAGACCTTGTTGAAAATGAACGGGGAGCTTTTAAAACCGGAAATCACTTTTGATATTGTACTTCCGGAGGGTAATAATGATGTTTCTGCAAATGTGGTATCACTTACCAAAGCAAAACTCCAGCAGTTAAGACAAGAACCAGCGGAATTGAACAAACAGGTTTTTGCTCTTTTACTCTTGAACCGATTTATTGGCGAAAACCCATTTTCGAGCGAAAGCGGGGGAACCAGTGCAGAATCTCTCGCACGACAAAGTGTGAGTAAAATTTTGTCACAGCAGTTAAATGATCTTGCCGGAGAATTAATTACGGGAGTTCAGTTAGAATTTGATCTCGAGTCAACAGACGATTATACATCCGGTAGCAGAGAAAACAGAACCGACCTGAACGTCGGGGTTTCCAAAAAGTTGTTAAACGATCGATTAAAAGTTACCGTAGGGAGCAGTTTTGCCGTTGAAGGTCAGGAACGTGCCAACGAGCAAAGTGCCAATATTGCGGGAGATGTGGCATTGGATTATCAATTAACCAAAGACGGCCGTTATATGGTTCGGGCTTATCGAAAAAATGAATATCAGGTGGCGGTCGAAGGTCAGGTAGTTGAAACCGGTGTTGCTTTTATCATCACAATGAGTTACAATAAATTCCGTGAACTTTTTCATCGTAGTGCAGCAGAAAAAGAAATGATTAGAGAAGAAAAATTGCGCAACGAAAAAAAGAAACTGAAAGAGAAAGAGGAGAAGCAAAAAAAGGAAAATCAAATAGAAGGGAATGAGCAAAAAACATAACAATGTAAGAATGAAATATGTCAGGTATTTTGTTGTGCTGTCCTTATTTTTTGTTTTTGGATGCAGTAACACAAAATATTTGCCGGAGGGAGATTTATTGTACACAGGAGGTTCGGTAACGGTAAAAGATTCAGTTCTTAAAAAGAAAGAACGAAAAGCACTGGAAAATGAACTGAATGATTTACTGCGCCCTAAACCCAACAAACAATTCCTGGGATTACGTCCTAAGTTATGGTTTTATAATATTGCCGGAGAACCTAAAAAACAAAAAGGAATCCGATATTGGCTGCGTACTAAAGTGGGAGAAGCTCCTGTACTTTTTAGTAAAGTTGATTTAGAGTATAATGCATCCGTCCTTCGCAATTTTACCGAAAACAGAGGGTATTTTAAAACCCGTGTCAGTGCCGATTCTACTGTTAGCGACAAAAGAGCTACAGCAGAATATAAAGTGGTACCCAAAAAGCAATACATTATTAAAAGCGTAATTTTTCCTGACGATTCCTTGGCGATGTCCAGAATAATAGGAAGATCAAGCCGAAGAAGTCTCTTAAAGGTTGGGCAGCCTTATGATTTGGATGTTATTAAAGCCGAACGCGAACGTATAGACGCCAGATTGAAGGAGAAAGGGTATTATTATTTTAACCCCGACTATCTTTTGGCAAAGGTAGACAGCAGCAAAGGCGATCATGAAGTGAAAATTAGATTGGTAATTAAAGCGGATACGCCTCCAAAAGCGCTTACAGCCTATAAGATCAATAAAATTGTAGTCTACCCGAATTTTACCATTTCAAAAGACAGTGTAAAGTACCAGTCAAAAGATATTATTCAATATAAAGACTTCACCATTATTGATACAGCTGACAGTTTTAAGCCAAGAGTTTTTGATCGCGCCATCCACTTCAAAAAGGGAGATTTCTACAACCGTAAAGACCACAATCTGACCCTAAATCGTTTTGTAAATTTGGGAACGTTTAGTTTTGTGAAAAATGAATTTAAGCCTTCGGATAGTTTGCCCAATGCGCTGGATTCGTATTATTATCTGACGCTTTTACCGAAGAAATTTATTCGTGTAGAAGTTTTAGGAAAAACGAACTCGGCCAGTTATACCGGTAGTGAGATTAATATCAACTGGAACAACAGAAACCTATTTCGAGGGGCAGAATTATTTACGGTTTCCATTTTTGGTGGTGCCGATTTTCAGCTTTCAGGAGCCAATAACGGGAAAAATATTTATAAGCTGGGAACAGAAACCAGTTTGACCTGGCCAAGATTTATCGTTCCGTTTTTTCATATTGAAGGTTCCAGCGAATATGTGCCGCGAACCAAAGCGACAGTGCGATATGAATATCAAAACAGAACACAATTGTATGCTTTAAACTCTTTTAAAACCTCTTTTGGATACCAGTGGAAAGAGAATATTCGAAAAGAACATCAACTGAATGTAATTGATGTGACCTATGTGAGTCCCAATCACGTGACGGCTGAATATTTAGCAGATATTCAAGAAGACCCGTCATTAGAAAAGATAATTGAAAAACAATTGATTTTTGGACCAACCTATACGTATACCTACACCAATACGATGCAGAAGCGTAGAAAAAATACGTTTTACTTTAGTGGTGATTTAGATTTGGCAGGAAACGTTACAGGTCTGGTAACAGGAGCAAATGTTAAAGATGGGAATCAGAAAAATATTTTTGATGTTCCTTTTAGTCAATATGTAAAAATGAGAGGTGATCTCAGACATTATTTAAAGCTGGGTAAAGAAAGTGAATTGGCCAGCAGGATTATTTTGGGAATAGGACTTCCGTACGGAAATTCAAGGGCATTGCCAACGGCTAAACAATTTGTAGTAGGAGGAACCAATAGTATTCGGGCTTTCAGAGCCAGATCACTCGGGCCGGGAAGTTATCTCAATACACAAACGACTAATAATTTTCTTCCGGATCAGTCAGGCGATTTGAAATTGGAGTTTAGTACCGAATACAGGGCCAAACTTTTTAGTATTGTTCGCGGAGCGGTATTTGTAGATGCCGGAAATGTCTGGCTTTTAAATGCCGATCCCAATAAGTCCGGTGGAGAAATTACCAAAGATTTTATGAAAGATATTGCCGTAGGAGCCGGAGCCGGTTTGCGTTTTGATTTGTCTTTTTTAGTTTTAAGAACCGATTTGGCATTTCCGTTGAGAAAACCCTATTTACCGCAAGGTCAGAGATGGGTAATTGATGATATTAATTTTGGAAGTGGTCCCTGGAGAAAAGAGAATTTGATTTTAAATATCGCCATTGGATACCCGTTCTGATTTTATGTTTTTAGAACAGACAGAATAAAATAACCGCAGGAATAGAAAGCTTACTTTAAACTTTTATTCCTGCGGTTTATGAGAGTTGTTTCTACAATCCGGAAATAATAAATTCGCTTCTTCTGTTCATTTGATGCTCTTCTTCCGTGCAATTTTCATTATCAGAACAATGGTTTACAAGTTGTGTTTCACCATAACCTTTGCCCGTTAATCTGTTTTTATTAACTCCATGTTTAATAAGCCAGTCGATAGTAGATTTAGCTCTTCTATCAGACAACAGCTGATTGTATTTATGCGTGTGACGGCTGTCTGTATGAGAACGAATATCTAATTTCATTTTAGGATACAAGTTCAGTACATCCAGGATTTTTTCCAGATCTAAAGCAGCTTCTTTACCAATATTGGATTTGTCTAAATCAAAGTATATCATTTTGATACCGAAAACTTTGCCTAAATTATCTCCAATGGTTACCTGGTAGCGGGATTTTTCAAGAGGAATCGGTAGATAAGCTTTTGAACGATCTTTTGATACCAGTATTTTTTGTTCCCAGGTGGTGTAGTTTTCTTTTTCGGCCCTGATATAATAGGGAGTTTCAGGATCTAAAACGAAACTATACTTTCCTTTCTCATCGGAGATGGTGGAATCTTTTACATTCATGTCCTGATCATACAAGGTGATTTTGGCATTTGGTAAAATTTCATTACTGTCCAGATCAGTCACAACTCCATATAATTGGTAGTCAGTATTTATTTTTTTTGTCTCTAAAAATTTATAAATATCATCTGATCCTTGTCCGCCTTTTCTGTTCGATGAAAAAAAGCCTTTTCGGGATTTGATGTCAATAATATAAGCAAAATCATCATTAGGAGAATTGACATCTGCTCCTAAATTTTGAATATTACTAACTCCGGCGTCGTTTATTTTTCCAACAAAAATATCAAGACCGCCAAGTCCCGGATGCCCGTCTGAAGCAAAATAAATTTCATTTTCATCGGTTACGAAAGGAAATGTTTCTTTTCCTTCGGTGTTGATTCCGGGGCCTAAATTTTGAGGAGAGCTGTATCCTCCATTACTCAGGATTTTGACCTTGTAAATATCAGATTGTCCTATTGTTCCGGGCATATCTGAAGCAAAATATAAAGTCTTTTCGTCCGGACTGAGAGTAGGATGTGCCGTACTGTATTCATTACTATTAAAAGGTAATTCTGTGATATTGTCCCACTCCTTCTTTTGATTAAGAGTGGCTTTGTATATTTTTATAAAGGTGGTTTTTTGTTTGTTTTTTCCTTTTTTACCATCAATATAATTATTGCGAGTAAAGTAAATAGTTGTTCCGTCTTTTGTAAAAGTGGGAGTGGATTCGTGAAACTTACTATTGATTTTTGATTTTATTTTTTTTGGTGCGCTTGGATTGAAATTTTCATCGAGCACAGCTTCATAAAGGCTGGTGAAACTTTCACCCGTCCACTTATGTCTTTGTTGTCCCAGTCCTCCTGTATCTCTTGCAGTGGTGAAAACAATTTTATTTTTGAAAAATGTTGTTCCGTAATCCGAATATTTACTGTTTATTCCTGAATCTTCAATCGTATAGCGTCCGGAATTCGCTTTAATCAAATCCAGATAGTTTTCATTTTTTTTGTATAGTTTCCCTCTTGTATCATTCTTTGAATGCTGAGAGAATAAATCAAGCATTTGATTGGCTTTCCCTGTGCGATTTGTCGATTTTAACGATTGTGCATATCGGTAATAATATTCGGGCTCCACATCGTTAGTCATAGCAAATAACTCGTCATACCATTTTGCAGCTTTGTCAAATTCAGCATTAAAGTAAAAAGAATTGCCCAGTTTTTTGAACATATCTGCAGACTTGTAGCCCTTTGAAGCTACTCTTTCATAGGTTTCAATCGCATTAATATAAGCGTAGTTGGCATATTGTTTGTCTGCTGTAGCTATTTTATTCTTTTGAGAATAAGTATGAAATGAAAAAAAACTTAGTATTAATAAATAAAAGGGTATATAATTCTTCATAGTAAATAATTTTAAAAGAAACGAGGGGTTGTCATTCTGCTTTGTTTTCGGATAAACTCAAAACGCAGGAATATTTCATGCGAACCATTACTGTAATTGTTTAGTTTTGAAGATTCAAGATCATAACCGTAACCGATGTACATACCATCTGTAAGCTGAAAACCGGCCATGGTACTGAAAGCGGCGTCCCAGCGGTAGGCAATTCCAACCATAAATTTATCGTTGAACATAAAATTACCTGAGACATCCACCTGCAGCGGCGCACCTTGTGTTATTTTTGTGAGCACTGCGGGTTTGAATTTTATATTGTTGTAAGCACTCAAATTGAATACATATCCTCCCATTAAGTAGTAGTTAATTTTGTTTTTGAATATGGCTACTTCATTATTGTCATAATAATTGGTCACTATAAAATCCGGTGCCGATAAACCGATGTAAGCTTTGTCAGAATGCCAATAAACCCCGGCTCCAATATTTGGAGATATGACATTATTTAAATTTTGTAAATGTGGATCGTCCAAATCTGCGGGATTCAGCCTATTAGTGTCCAGATTAAAAAGACTAACAGTTCCTTTAAGTCCGAATGAAAGTTTAAAATTATCTGAAGTCTGAACCGTATAGGAAAAGTCAGTCGATAAAGAGCTTTTATCAGAAGCACCAATTTTGTCATTTACAAGAGAAACACCGATACCTAAATTACTGTCGTTTATAGGGGTGTTAATTGAAAAAGCGCTGGTTTTTGGTGCTCCTTCAAGGCCTACCCACTGTGCGCGATACAATCCAAAAACACTCAGCGTACCTCTCGATCCGGCATAGGCAGGATTAATATTTATGGTATTGTACATGTATTGTGTGTATTGTGCATCTTGTTGCGCCGCTATATTTATTACATTGAAAAGCAATAAGAACTTTAAAAAAAATAAATTCTTTTTCATTTGTATAGTTATTTTTTTAGTGAAACTTCTGTGCGAAAAGATTGTGAAATTCTCTGTGTTTTTATCTCAAAGTAAGATGTAAGTATCCGCTTTTTTCGGTCATAAGTGCACCGTTTCCATAGGAAAGCACATAAAAATAGGTTCCTGATGGTAATCCAGCATTTTGGTTTACCGTTGCTCTTCCTTCAGAAATTCCACGAAAAAAATTATTGTTTGCACCATAATTAGTAGTTTCAAACACTTTGACTCCCCAGGAATTATATATGGTTACCGAATTATTTGGAAATCGTTCGAGACCTCTAATCTCAAAGTAATCATTTTTGCCGTCTCCATTTGGAGAAACCATATTGAAAACAATTACCTCCGGATTTGTAATGCCCGCCTGCGCTTTATTATTATGCGGATTGTAATCTTCCGGAGTTGAATTTTCCAGAAAAGCAATGTTCAGATAATCCCCTGTTGCTTTTACTTTTGCTGTTAGGGTCAATGTTGCTATTTGTTTGGCTAATAGTTCTGGTAAATTCCATATTCCGTTTGTTATATTATAATCTCCTGAAGAAGTTTTGGATGAGGTATACGTATATCCTGATGGAAGTATATCTCTAATTTGAACATTGTTGAAATTATTTCCTCCCAGATTTTCAGCAGATATGGTAAACACGACCTGTTGACCGATGTTTGCTATTGGATTATTTATTGTTTTTCTTAACTCAATATCTGCATCTTCATTAGGCTTCAAACAGGACCCTACTTCTATAGAAAAATTAATACTCACAAGAGGATTGCATTTAGCTTCATCAATATAATTGACTTCAATAGCACCTTTTCCGGCATTATTCCACAAAACTGTTACAAAATCATCTGATTGCTGACCTCCATTTACGATAGTACCTTCATTTGAAACGAGCCAATTGTAAGAGGACATTCCGGCCACAGTAGTGTAGGTTACTTTTTCTGAAATACAGGCCGACGTAAGCCAATCAGGATCTTTATTAGGAAGATCTTTTTTAACAATTACGGTAACGGCTAAACGGTTTGTACTCTCACATGCACCTGACTTTGCCGTTCCGTAATACGTTTTACCATCGATTAGTAATGCTGTGGATGGAATTATACTTCCTCCTGTTAGTGCATCGTACCAGATAATTCCGGTTCCGGCGGCTGTTAAATCTGCAACTGTAGCCTTTGCGGTTGCACAGAATTGTTGTGTAGCAGCACCTGTTGGCGTTGTGGGATCACTGATGCTAACGGTTACAGCTAAACGATTTGTACTCTCACATGTACCCGTTTTTGCCGTTCCGTAATACGTTTTACCATCGATTAGTAATGCTGTGGATGGAATTATATTTCCTCCTGTTAGTGCATCGTACCAGATAATACCGGTTCCGGAGGCTGTTAAATCTGCAACTGTAGCCTTTGCGGTTGCACAGAATTGTTGCGTAGTAGCACCTGTTGGCGTTGTGGGATCACCGATGCTAACGGTTACAGCTAAACGGTTTGTACTCTCACATGTACCCGTTTTTGTCGCTGCGTAATACGTTTTACCATCGATTAGTAATGCTGTGGATGGAATTACACTTCCTCCTGCTAGTGCATCGTACCAGATAACACCGGTTCCGGAGACTGCTAAGTCTGCTACTGTAGCGTTTGTTGCTGCACAGAATTGTTGTGTAGCAGCACCCGTTGGTGCTTTTGGATCACCGATATTAACGGTTACAGCTAAACGATTTGTACTCTCACATGTACCTGTCTGTGCTGCGGCGTAATACGTTTTACCATCAATTAATAGGGCTGAGGACGGAATTATATTTCCTCCTGTTGAGGCATCGTACCAGATAATACCGGTTTCTACGGTAATTAAATCTGCTACAGTGGCTTTAGCAGTGGCACAAAATTGTTGTGTAGAATTTCCTGTTGGAGTTGACAGACCTCCAAGTCTAATGTTGATGGATTCGGTGAAATAACACCCCCCTAAAGAATTAATTTCTACTTTGTAGGTTCCAATTTGTGCTGCTGTTACATTATTGATATTTAATTCCGGGGAAATAACTTCGGTTCCATCTGGTAATGTCCATTTTATAGAATTTACGGGGCCAATCTGTACTACAGATAGTTTGATGTTTCCTCCTATACAAACAGCTCGGTCTCCACCATTTATTAATTGTGAAAATGAACTTCTTAAAATCAGAGGCTGTAAGACTTCATAACAGGCTGTTTTTGCTTTTACAATATAATTTCCTGCTGTCAGTGCTTTAAATACAGGACTTGATTGTCCTGTTGTTGGGAAATCGGAATCCGTTTCTTTTTTTATAAAGTAAGTAATACTTTCTGAAACATTGTTTACTTTGGCATGAAGATCCCCTGTTGTATCTCCTGAACAGACAATTCCGCCGGATTCAGATAAATCAAACGCAGGGAAATTAGGTTGCACATCTACAAAAGCAGTTTGAGTGTTCTCAATTAATTCGCTTTGCAAGAGAGGTCTTCCACCTATAAATTTTCGGGCGATCCCTATTTCATATTTTCCTGCTATATCCTGAAAAAAAGAAAAATTACTGATTCCCTCTTTTAAAGAATTAGAACCCAGAATGGCATTAAAAGTTCCCATACCTGCAGGTCCGCTTACAATCCCGGGGAAAATTTGGTTATTCCCATAAAAATTAGCCAATGTACTGTTTATTGCACCTGTACCGACAGCTGATACTTTTAGGGTTATATTTTTGTTATAACGGTCACATCTTGAGGTGTCCGGATTAAAACTAACGTTGGTGATTTCAATTTTTGTAAAATAACTGTCTAGAACCACTTGAAATTCCTCATCAAAACAAGCCGAATCTTTTATTCTTATGGTGTAAGTTCCCGGAAGTAACTCATTTCCTAATCCGAAAATAGGTTCTTTATAGGTTACTGCCAATGGTGACGGACCGTTTACAAGACTTACGGTAACTTTACCTTGTAAGCCTACATAACCGGGAGTGGCCATAGGAGGATACACCGCCAGTGCACATTTACCAAAAAACATAGCACTTGGTCCTGTGAAAAATTGTATTTTACCTTTGATGTCTTTATCGGGAGCAAAATAATTGGGATCGATAAAAACATTTTTAGGATCAGTAATAGCAGGTTTTTTAGAAGAAGTGTTTGAAGTATTGTTCGTAAAAGAGTAAGTTGCTATCGCGATTCCTGTATTATCCGTTACTTTTATAGTGTAGCTTTTACCAATATTTAGTTTACAAATTTCCAAACTGTTTATGCTTGTAATAGTATAAGTATTTTTGATACCTGTACCGTTGTCTGTTACTTCTACGGTATAAGGCAGACAGCCCCCCTGATCTTTAGGTACGTTTTTTAGCCGAACTTGTCCCGTGTCATTGCAATTGGTATTCAAAGGGTCATCTTCGATACTGAATTCAAAATCAATAAAGGGTTTAACAATCCCTACAGTTGATGCTCCATAATCTAGTTCAACAGTTTTTGTTATGTTACAATATGTTGCGCTCAAGCGGACAATACCCCATTTGGAGCGATCTGAAGGCATTGAATATTTTTTCTTTACATCAGTAAGAGTCAGATTGTCATAAACGTCCCAGCCTGATCCGTTCTGAATCTCTAATTTGTAAATAAAATCCGGAACTCCATAAAGAGGAGGGAGAGCATTAAAATAAGCGCCACCATTACTTACGGCTAATAGTCCGTTTGGAAGGGTAGCACTGCTAATACCGGAACAGACATCATTTGGAGTGTTATAAATGAGATCAACAGCATTAATGGTTCCTTTATCAAGGTTAAAATTCTTAAGAACTTCATTTGGCGGAAGATTCAATACGGTTACAGGTGAAATTAAAGTACCGCAATTATCTGTAGCCGAAACTTTATATTTGCCACTTGGCATACCATTAAGTCTGACAATACCGGTTGCTGTTTGTACACTTCTTACAACGGTACCATCTGAAGCATTTAGCAAGTTAACAGTATAGGGAGGGTTTCCTTTTTCTGCGTTAATAGCAATATCACCCAGGGGATCAGGATCTGATGCACAGTAAGTATAATTTTTAGCGGTAAAAAGTCCAATAGTTGGAGAAATAGAAGAATAGGTACTGCCTACCTTTATGGTAGTTGCAGCCTTTATAAAAGTATTGTTTTCGTAATACCCATAGAAATAATCTCCCGGCTCTAAGTGCGTAATCAAAGAAGCTGAAGATGCAATAATAGTTGCCGGATCAAAAGGAGATTTTGCAACAGCATATATTATAGGTTCAGAAACATTTTTAACTGTGATCTTAATTGTGCCATCTGCTCTACCATCGCCGGTACAGGAAGCATCTGTGGCAACAGCAGAAATTTCTGCCTGGGCAATTGCAGCTAAAGGCAGTATATAGAATAGCGCGACGAGTAATTTTGAAAATTTCATAAGGAGTCCGTTAAATTGTGTTTTTGGATTGTGGTTATAGTTAAGTTTAGAAAGAGGACAATTCAGAAGAAAGCACTAAAATTTCGTTTAACTCAATAATGAAATATTTAGTGCCTTCAAGGCTGAATTGATAGGCGTCATCTTCTATCTTCATCTTAACTTAATGCAAAGGTATTTAGGACAATTGAGACAAATAATTCAGTTTTAATAATCGGATTATCAATGATATAATTGGTTGTTTTGAGTAACACTTGATCGGCTAAATGTTCCCGTGTTTTAGATTTTGGGAGGGATAAAAACTTATATATAAGTTAAAGATTACAAAATTTTTGATCTACAGCTGGTCACGGTGAAGTTTTGGGTTTTTAAAGTTTGTATGAAACCAAAAAAACATTTTCTGATATAAATTCATGCCTAAAATTCTTTGAGGAAGATAGAAGCCGTATGCAAAACAAAAGCTGTAAAGAGTTCTAAAACCTACATCAAAAAAAGATTTACTTTTTAGAAATTAGTTTTTAGAAATGTTGCATTAATAAATACATCAGAAGAAAAAAACCTTACCCAAATAGAGGGCTTTTGTGAAAAAAAGAAGTAATTTGGTTTAATAAATGGATAGAATGCAAAATCTAGTAAAGAGAATAATAGTTTTAGCTGTAGCTGTACTTGTCATAGTGCTAGCTTTCAAATATTGTGAATTCAAAAAAGATGACGATTCAACTATTGATTATAATACCAATCTCATTCAGCAGCAAATCTTAAATGTTGGAAAACTGGTCGTTACCGAAGGTCATTTTTCGGAAGTTATAACTTATAAAAACCAGCAGAAGTATTTAATGGACATGGTTTCTTTTGAGAAAAAAGCACTTGTAGTGGTAAACGCAAATGTTACTGTAGCTTACGATTTGCACAAAGTGAAATATGATATCGATGAAAAGAACAAGACGATTACCATTTTAACTATTCCAAAAGAAGAAATCACCATCAACCCTGACATACAGTTTTATGATGTTGAACAAAGTAAACTGAATCCATTTACGGGTGACGATTACAACAAGATCAACAAATCGGTAAAAGCAAATCTGGCCAAAAAAATAGAGAAATCTACCTTAAAAACAAATGCTCAAAACCGATTAATCAGTGAGTTGTCAAAGATTTTAATTCTAACCAATTCAATGGGGTGGAAACTGCAATACAACGGAAAAACAATCCAGTCTGAAAAAGAGTTTAGCGAGGATCTGAAGCTTTAGTTTTTTGAGGTACTAAGAGGCTAAGGTTCTGAGGTTTTTTCAATATTGTCATTTCGGGCGGAAGGAGAAATCTTCGTAAGAAGCTTGACAAAGATTGGATTTCTCCCTTCGCTCTAAATATTATAAAAGCACAAAATCCGACAGGTTTTTAGAACCTGTCGGATTTTATATAATTGTTTTAAAAACTTAGCACCTTAGTATCTCAGAACCTTAGTACCTCAAAAAACTTAAACCGCTTCTTTATCAAAAATCAGATCCAATCCACCGGCAATTAAATGTGCCACTTCAGGGCGTTTAACCTTCAATTGATCTAAATGAACCAATACTTCCTGTAAAAGTTGGTCTTTATTTGAATTCTTTAAAAGCTCGGCGATTTCAACCGATAGTAGCCAATCATTAGGATGGTTTTCTTTCAGTTTGTGAAATACAGTGTTTAACTCAGTTGTAGGACTTTTATTTTCTCTGGTCAAGCGAACGGTTTGATAAAGGATTTCCAGATCGTCACGTTCGGCAGTATGTTGTGCTTTTATAGTAGTTGTTTTGGGTACGGTATTGATCAGGTCAAAACTATTCACATCAGCCGGGCCGGAGAAAGCCGAAACGACTTTTTTACCAATTGCCATATCGTAATTCCCCCATTCAGGTTCAAACAAAATGGTTTCGCCATGAGTTACAGTACAATTTCTGAAACTAATTAAAATGATTTCGCCATGCAGGTTTCTGGAGCCTGTAATGATTTCGCCTTCTACAATAATATCACCTTCAAATTCTAATCTTACAGTTTCATTTTCTACGATAGAGTAAGCCTGTAAATCTTTCGGACTCATGTCTTCGATTGCTAAATTGAAGCCTTTTAGTTTTCCAATTGGGCTTCCAAATCCATGTGGATGTGTTAGTGTTCCATGACCAACCAATTCCTTTTCACGGTAGGATAAAGCCGTTTTTCCGGTAGTCTGAATATAGATAGGTTTTCCTTCGTCTTCCAAAACATTGGTAAAAACACCTGAAATCTGTAAACCGGTACTCAACTCAATTGTTCCTAAAGCATTGGAGTGAATTAGTTTTTGTATGCCTGATAAACCTCCGGTTCTTAAAGCCATTTTATTGGCAAATTCTTCTAAAACCAAACTCAAATAGGAGAAATTTGGTGTTACAAAAAGTTGTGGCTGTAATTGTGTAATATCAAAGTTTTGATTGGCTGCAGAGATATTATAAGGGATTTTTTTTACGTTATCCGTCATGCACCAAGCACTCTCCCCAATAGAGGATAGTAAACCCGCACCATATATTTTCGGATTTTCAACGGTTCCGATTAAACCATATTCTACCGTCCACCAATGCAGGTTTCGAATTTGTGCCATTTCAGACAATTCGCCCATATTGTTTTGTAAATCGGCAACTGCTTTCTCCGCTTCGTCTATTTTTTCCTGAGGCGTATCTTCCGCTTCTTTCAAAATAGAAAGCAGGCGAATCGCTTCATACATCTGGTAATCTTTATGAGAGGAGATGGCTTTACAGCCAATTTCTCCAAAACGTCTTAAGTATTCTGCATATTCCGGATTAGCAATAATAGGAGCGTGTCCCGCACCTTCATGAATAATATCCGGTGCCGGAGTATATTCGATATGTTCCAGTTGGCGAATATCTGAAGCAATAACCAAAACGTTATAAGCCTGAAATTCCATAAAAGCGTTTGGTGGAATAAATCCGTCCACCGCTACAGCTGCCCAACCAATTTCAGTCAGAATTCGATTCATACCGTACATACTTGGAATAGAGTCAATTTCGATTCCAGTTTTCTTCAAACCATCCAGATAAGAATGATGCGCAACTCTTGAAAGATAATCTACATTTTTACGCATTACATAGCGCCAAACCGCTTGATTAATTGGTGTATAATCACCATAATCCTGAGGTTTAATAAATTGCTTTAAATGTTTAGGCAATCGCTCTAATAACGGGTTTGTTTCAATATTGGCATTCATTTCGAAAACGTTGTAGATTAGAATGTAAAATTACGGATTTACAGTGCTAATTTTTGCTATTTATATCAATTTTTTTATCCGAAATGTTTTTTAATTGCATTTTTCGTGACTTTTCCCCAATAAGAAAAGGAAGTTTATCTCTTAGCAATCATTGTTTTCGTAATTAACTTTCTCCAGTTTTTTTTCATACGATTCAATGTCTTTTTTAGTCATACTGGCTTCTTTTAGTACCACTTTTAATTGTTTTTTAGTGTCAGGACTTATCCATAAGCCACTAAAATTGGTGCCTTCTTTGGTTAAAATCATCATGCCTGAGAATCCATGCTCTACAAGCGCGAACTGATTTTCGTTTTTTGTGTTTTGCGTAATATTCAGCTGAATCCAACCTCCTGATTTGTCATAACGATAGATTGAAGTGTACATGAGGTCGGCTGTACAGGGATTTTCTTCCGCTTTTATATAAAAAGTGACACTTATTTTTCCGTCAATTGTTCCTTTGTATAAAGTGTTTTTTGAGGATTGTGCTTTAGTAAAATTTAAAAATAAAAGAGAGAATAAAAAAGGAAGTAATATTTTTTTCATGTGTAAATGCAATAGCAGGTGAGTTAGGGGAATTTTACTTGGGTTTAAAAGTACGTTATATTTTAGTTAAGGCAAACCGTAAAATCAGTCAATTATCAATTAAAAAATTAATGATTTTCGGGATTTCTGAAATAGTCAATTTTATAATTGAACATATAAGCCATGTTAGCTGCTCGCATTTTTGCTTCTTCGGTAATAGTTCCCGAAAATAGCCCGTCGATAGAAGTATTAAAAAGCAGTACCCAACGATCGAAATGGGTTTTGTCTACCGGTAATTGTTTGTGTGGAGGAAAAGGACTTCCTGAATAGGCACGCACATCAAATAAAATGGTTTGCCAGAAACCGTACATTTTTTCTAAATGCTCCGACCAGCGATCCTGGAGTTTCTCGTTGAAAATCGGTCCCAGTAAATCGTCTTTTCTCACTTTACCATAAAAGGTGTCTACCATTAATTTTATATCTTCTATGTTTGAAATATCTTTAAGAGTTGCCATGTTTTCTACTATAAATGAAAGACAAAAGTACGATTAACTAATTTGTGATCGCTGATATTTATCATTTCAGATTGTTTGTAAGTTCGATTGAAAAGGTTTTTATTGTAAAAATAAACAGTTTTAAATCGAACCCTTTTTTATTTTACCCGATCAGTTGTGTAAATAGATCCTGACGGTCATTTAAATATTGAAACTCAAATCCGTTTTTGGTCATGTTCATTTTAATCGCCAGTATGTCTTTTTTGTTCTTTAGTTCTAAACCTACGACTACTGAGCCTACCTCACGGCTGTTTTTCTTGGCAAATTGGAAATAAGTGATATCATCATCAGGGCCTAAGATGTTGTTTACAAATTCTTTTAAAGCACCCGGACGCTGTGGAAACTGAATCATAAAATAATGCATCAGACCTTCGTATAATAAAGAGCGCTCTTTTATTTCGGCAGTTCTTTCAATGTCATTGTTGCTACCGCTCACCACACAAACTACTTTTTTACCTTTTATTTTATCTTTGTAAAAATCCAAAGCGGCAATGGTTAATGCTCCTGCAGGTTCTACGACCATGGCTTCTTCGTTATACAAACGCAGAATCGTAGTACAAACTTTTCCTTCCGGTACCAGAATAATATCGTCTAAATTAGTACGACAGATTTCGAAAGTTTTGTCGCCTACTTGTTTTACGGCAGCGCCATCCACAAATTTGTCAATTGTTTTTAAAGCTGTGTTTTTATTGACATCGATAGAGTTTTTCATTGAAGGGGCTCCTTTGGGTTCTACTCCAATGATTTTTGTATTTGGGCTTAGTTGCTTAAAAACTTCAGACAAACCGGAAGCCAGTCCGCCACCGCCAATGGGAACAAAAACATAATCGATAGGTTCTTTATAACTGTCCAGAATTTCTAATCCTACAGTTCCCTGACCGGCAATAACTTTTTCATCGTCAAAAGGATGGATGAAGGTTTTTTGATTTTCGGTTGCATCTGCTGTAGCTGAAGCATAGGCATCGTCGAAAGTGTCTCCGGTAAGTATAATTTCAACAAATGATTTTCCGAACAATTGTACCTGTTTGACTTTTTGTTTTGGAGTGGTTTTGGGCATGTAGATTTTACCTTTTATTTGCAAAAGATGACAGGAGTAAGCTACGCCCTGTGCATGATTTCCTGCACTGGCACATATAATTCCGCTTGCTTTTTCGGTTTCGGTTAACGAAGAAATCTTGTTGTAAGCTCCTCTGATTTTATACGATCGCACAATTTGTAAATCTTCTCTTTTTAATAAAATAGTAGATTTAAACTCGTCCGAAAGATTTAAATTTTGGGTGAGTGGAGTAGCGGCAACCACATTTTCAAGTTGCTTTTGAGCAGCAAGTACTTCGTTAAATAAATTCATAAAGATTAAATTGTTTTTTGCCACAGATTAAAGGATTAAAAAAGATTTTTAATCTGTGAAAATCTTTGAAATCTAAAGCAAAATGTTTTGTACTATATTTTTTTTAAATAAAAAAACC